>NZ_JBFRGE010000050.1:0-47398 GCF_052115185.1 Paenibacillus sp. 2TAB19
CATTTGTATATAACGGTATTAGCTATATGAAAGAAAAATTGTTTGCCGAATTAAGCGAAGAGATTGCTGCAAATAAACCAGTAAAAAGCCAAATTGGATACTTAGAATTCAATAAACCATTCATATCCAACGATAACGGGATGACTGTTTTAATGAAAGAAATTGTAGTATCGGATAAAGGAGACTACAAAGAATATACGTTTACATACGTGCAATCGAATAATACGAAGAAAGAAATAGATGAAGCGACTTTTAAAATATACTTTGAAAATGGCGAATCGGAAGCGCAGTACGGGTTTTTCGGAAAATTAATGCCAAATGAAACATTGGAGAGAACGTATACCTTTAAAGCTACGAATGATAAATTGGGTTATTGCTTGGAATATGGCGTAGACACGTTCTTTAGTGAAGAACCAGCAGCGGAAACATTAAAATGGAAGGTTGCTACAGAAAACTAAATGGAATTAAACAAGAACATGCATGTAGATGGAAAGTTAGCCAAAAGAACGGTCTGATCTTATTTCAGCTTTATTACAAACAAAAAATACCGAACCGACTTGACAATCGTTAAGCTGGTTTGGTATTTTTGTATTAATGATTAGCACTCGAATCGATTGAGTGCTAACGATGACGGTGATCAACAATTACGTAGGGGGAATTCGAATGCTGACGGATCGACAACGGATGATATTGCATGCAATAGTGGATGATTATATTCGCTCGGCTGAACCGGTTGGTTCACGCAGCATCTCGAAGCGAGGCGACGTAGCTTTCAGTCCGGCCACCATTCGCAACGAAATGGCCGATTTGGAGGAGCTTGGCTTTCTTGAACAACCGCATACGTCTGCCGGACGCGTGCCTTCTACAAAGGGATACCGTTATTATGTCGACCATTTGGTGAAGCTAGGCGAGGTTAATGAGCATGACCTAGGTATGGTTCGCTCGTTCGTTACGGATAAGATGAGCCAGATGGAGGAAGTGATCCAGCATGCTGCCGGCATTCTGTCCAATCTGACGAACTATACGTCGATCTTGCTCGGACCGGAGCTGTTCTCTAATTCCTTGAAGCATTTCGGCTTAGTACCGCTTGACGATACGTCGGCTGTAGCCATCATTGTTACGAATACAGGCCATGTCGAGAATCGGACGATTTCGCTGCCGCAAGGTTTTAAGATGGACGATATGCAGAAGGTCGTTAACATTTTGAACGAGAAGCTGACAGGCGTCCCATTGATCCGCTTAAAGTCGAAGCTCTATTCCGAGGTTGGCCAAGAGCTGGAGCGGCATGTCGATCATTTCGAGCAGGTGCTTCAAGTGCTTGACCATGCGCTGCAAAGCGACGATGAGCATCGCATTTTCTTAAGCRGAACGACGAACATGCTGACACAGCCGGAGTTCAAGGATGTCGACAAGGTGAAAACGATTTTGGATTTGCTTGATGAGACACCGGCAATAATGAAAATGTTTTCCGCTTTGCCATCAGGTATACAAGTACGTATTGGAACAGAAAATGACCACAAGGCGATAAGTGACTGCAGCTTGATTACGGCAACCTATGCCGTCGACGGCCAGTCGCTTGGAACGATCGGCATTTTAGGTCCTACCCGGATGGAATACGGCAAAGTAATCAGTTTGCTTGATCTAATATCCAAGGATATGGCGCTCTTAATGAGCCGCTGGTATAAGTAACGACTTTTAAGGAGGTGACAAGGTGACTAACGAACAACATAACGAAGCAGCAGAAGCAGTAGAAGAGCAAATATCCGAAGAGCAGCAGCAAGCTGCCGAGGAGACCTTCGCAGAGGACGTAGCAACAGATTCCCGTTATGCTGAGCTCGAGAAGCAAGCTGAAGAAGCACAACAACGATACTTACGCGCGCAAGCGGACTTTGATAATTTCCGCCGCCGTACGACGAAGGAGAAGGAAGAGCTCGCGCAATACGCTTCCATGAAGCTGATTACGCAATTGCTTCCAGTGGTTGATAACTTCGATCGCGCTATGGCTGCAGCTTCCGCAAACGGCGATTTTGAATCGCTCGCCAAAGGCGTGGAGATGATCTTCCGACAATTAGAGCAGACACTTACGGGTGAAGGGCTGAAGGCGATGAATGTCGTCGGCGAACCTTTTAATCCGGAATTCCATCAGGCTATTATGCAGGTAGAGTCCGATGAGCATGAAGAAGGCATTATTGTCGAGGAAGTGCAAAAGGGCTACATGCTGAAAGATAAAGTATTGCGTCCAGCGATGGTTAAAGTAAGCGGTTAGTTGCTTACGAAGTAAGTTTTGCTCCACTACGTTACACAAAACTTTTTAGGAGGAAATAAAACGATGAGTAAAGTAATCGGTATCGACCTTGGTACGACGAACTCTTGCGTAGCAGTTATGGAAGGCGGCGAAGCCGTCGTTATTCCAAATCCAGAAGGCAACCGCACTACGCCTTCCGTAGTAGGCTTCAAGAAAGACGGCGAACGTATTGTAGGTGAAACGGCAAAACGCCAAGCGATCACAAATCCTGATCGTACGATCAGCTCGATCAAACGCCATATCGGCACGAACCATAAAGAGCAAGTAGACGGCAAAGATTTCACGCCGCAAGAAATTTCCGCTATTATTTTGCAAAAGCTGAAGTCCGATGCAGAAGCTTACCTCGGTCAAACGGTAACGCAAGCCGTTATTACGGTTCCAGCTTATTTCAATGACAGTCAGCGTCRAGCAACGAAGGATGCAGGCAAGATCGCAGGTCTTGAAGTGCTTCGTATCGTTAACGAGCCGACAGCGGCTGCGCTTGCATACGGCCTTGAGAAAACGGAAGACCAAACGATTCTTGTATATGACCTTGGCGGCGGTACATTCGACGTATCGATTCTTGAGCTGGGCGACGGCTTCTTCGAGGTTAAAGCGACTAGCGGCGACAACAAGCTCGGCGGCGACGACTTCGACCAAGTGGTCATCGATCACCTTGTTGCTGAATTCAAGAAAGAGCAAGGCATCGACCTTTCTAAGGACAAAGCTGCCGTTCAACGTCTAAAAGACGCGGCTGAGAAAGCGAAAAAAGAATTGTCCGGCGTCCTGACTTCTTCGATCTCTCTTCCGTTCATTACAATGGTTGACGGCGTTCCTCAGCATTTGGAGATGAGCCTGACACGTGCGAAATTCGAAGAGCTGTCCGCAGCGCTCGTAGAGCGTACGCTTGGACCGACTCGTCAAGCGCTTAGCGATGCTGGCATGTCCCCGAGCGACATCGACAAAGTTGTACTTGTAGGCGGCTCGACGCGTATTCCAGCCGTTCAAGATGCGGTTAAGAAGCTAATCGGCAAAGACCCTCACAAAGGCGTTAACCCGGATGAGGTTGTAGCCCTCGGTGCTGCCGTTCAAGCAGGCGTATTGACTGGCGACGTGAAAGACGTTGTATTGCTCGACGTTACTCCGCTATCACTCGGTATCGAAACAGCTGGCGGCGTGTTCACGAAAATGATCGAACGCAACACGACGATCCCAACAAGCAAATCGCAAGTTTACTCGACCTATGCTGACAATCAGCCAGGCGTAGAAATACACGTATTGCAAGGTGAGCGTTCCATGGCGAACGGCAACAAAACGCTTGGTCGCTTCACGCTGAACGATATTCCTCTTGCTCCGCGCGGCGTACCGCAAATCGAAGTTACTTTCGATATTGACGCGAACGGTATCGTTAACGTATCCGCTCTGGACAAAGGAACAGGCAAGAGCCAAAAAATTACGATCACTTCGTCGAGCGGTTTGAGCGACGCTGAGATCGAGCAAATGATGAAGGATGCTGAGCTTAACGCAGAGGAAGACCGTAAGCGTCGCGAGCTTGTTGAAGCGAAGAACAGCGCTGATCAGCTCATCTACTCCGTCGACAAAACGATCAAAGACCTTGGCGACAAAGTAGATGCTTCCGAAATCGAGAAAGCAAATGCAGCGAAAGAAAAATTGACTGCTGCGCTTGCTACTGACGATATCGAACAAATCAATGCTGCGGCTGCCGAGTTGACTGAAATCGTTCAACAGCTTTCCGTGAAGCTCTATGAGCAAGCACAAGCTGCACAAGGCGCTGAAGGCGGAGAGCCAGAAGCAGGCGCTGGAGCTTCGAAAGGCAAAGATAACGTTGTCGATGCCGATTATGAAGTTGTAGACGACCAGAAGTAATAGGCGTTTAGCAGGAGCGTGAGGTCAAGGGCAGGCGTAGCCTGTCTTTGACCTCCTTTCGTGAATTCTAAGCATTATAAGTTTTCTACTTATAAAATGCTTAGAATTCTTCGCGAAACGGTTGCTGAAAGCCGCCATAGGGAAGGCATTGGCCGTTTACGCTTGCGAAAGCCAATAATGATGGGCCATTTTGCAGATGAAATCATAGCATATAGCGGAGGTGAGAACAGATGGCAGATAAACGCGATTATTATGAAGTGTTAGGCGTTGGCAAAGATGCCTCCGCAGACGATATTAAGAAATCATACCGTCATCTTGCTCGCAAGTTTCATCCCGACGTCAATAAGGAAGCGGACGCGGAGTCGAAATTCAAGGAAGTTAAGGAAGCTTATGACGTCCTAAGCGACGATGGCAAACGTTCTACTTACGACCGTTATGGTCATGTTGATMCGAATCAAGGCATGGGCGGCGGCRGAAATGGCGACTTCGGCGGCTTCGGAGACATTTTCGATATGTTCTTCGGCGGCGGCGGAGGCGGCAGACGCGATCCGAACGCACCGCAGCGCGGCAATGACTTGCAGTATACAATGACCGTCGAGTTCAAGGAAGCRGTATTCGGTAAAGAAACGGAAATTACGATTCCTCGCACCGAGACATGCGACACTTGTCATGGTTCTGGCGCGAAGGTTGGCACGAAGCCTGAAACGTGTACGATCTGTAAAGGCAGCGGCCAGCAAGAGGTTGTTCAGAATACGCCGTTCGGCCGTATGGTCAACCGTCGTGCTTGTACGAATTGCAGCGGCACGGGACGCGTTATCAAAGACAAATGCGGAACATGTCACGGCGCTGGCAAAGTGAAGCGTCAACGCAAAATCAACGTTCGTATCCCGGCGGGCGTGGACGAAGGTGCACAAATCAGACTTTCCGGCGAAGGCGAAGGCGGCTTGCGCGGAGGTCCAGCAGGCGATTTGTACATCGTTATCCGTGTCAAAGCGCATGAATTCTTCGAACGCGACGGCGACGACATCTATTGCGAAGTTCCGCTTACGTTCGCTCAAGCAGCGCTTGGCGACGAGATCGAGATCCCGACGCTTACAGAGAAGATTAAGCTGAAGGTGCCCGCGGGAACGCAGACGGGGACGTACTTCCGCTTAAAAGGAAAAGGCGTACCAAAGCTTCGCGGCTACGGCCAAGGCGATCAGCATGTGAAGGTAACGGTCGTTACTCCAACGAGTCTGACCGAAGAGCAAAAAGATTTGCTTCGCCAATTGGGCGGCCCGGGCTCCGAGTCTGCCGGCGATCAAGAACATCATGAATCGATATTCGAGCGCATGAAGAAGGCGTTCCGCGGTGAATAACCCGGAACGTCTTTTTTTTTAATATCAAAGATATTGAGATTGGATTTGATACAGCCAAAAATGGCCATGTGACAATCAAGTTTCAGTTTGAATGGAAAAAGTACAGGCAAATAGGAGTTTGTGGCGGGAATGAGCTGTTTCGGGCGGATTAGGTTGGAGATTATCCAGTCAAATGCAGATTTGTTGTCAAAAAGACCCATTTGACTATACGTAATCCATGCTAACGATTAAAGATATGAAATTAGGAGCTGTATAGAAAGTGAATTCAGCGAGCACTCTATTCAGGTAATGCAGTTATACGCATACGCGAAGAAGTAAACTAAAGGAGACGATACAGATGACAGATAATCAAAAGAATGAGCTCGAGAAAGTGAATTTTGCTCAATTGCCGATCGGGAAAAACGAGGACGTAGAGTTTTCCGAAGAACTGGCGGACGAGGCGGATCGCCAAGCTGCCCAGCGCGCAGCTGAAGCGGATCAACGCGCTCAGGAGCAGTAAGATGAACCAGGTCGAGATCAAAGCGACCTTCAGCGGCGAGAGCGCCGCGCAGGAGGCGCTGCACAAGCTGCAAGCGCTTCGGGTAGTCGATGTCGGCGGGCTGTATGAACAGGGCTTGCTGACCGCTACCGTTGATGCGGCCATTGCAGACAAAGCGCTGCGTCTTATCGAACAGATCGGCGGTCAAGCAGACACGTCGATTTTGTAACAGATAGACAAGAAAAGGGAGCTATCTCTTAAGGTTATTCCTTGAGATAGCTCCTTTTCTGTTTGTAAGCATGATGCTTATTATTGGGTAGAGGCAGGATCGTGCTGCGGCGTTCGCAGCGACCTGACAAGACTTTCGCGAAGTTCAGCGAAGCGAGGATGCTTGCGTCCGCTTGCGAACGGTTCTATGCGGCTGTTAAGGGGATTGGCGATATCCGAATGGATGCGGCCCGGTGATCCCTGCATCGTAATGATGCGAGTGCCTAGCAGCAGTGCTTCATCCACGTCATGGGTTATGAACAAAATGGTTTTGCCCGTCTGTATCCATAGCTTGCGCAGCAATTGCTGGAGCGCTTCTCTCGTGAGCGCATCGAGCGAAGCGAAAGGTTCATCCAGCAGCAGAATGCGCGGCTGCGGGGCTAGTGCTCTCGCAATGGCGACTCGCTGCTTCATGCCGCCTGACAATTGATAGGGAAGCAACGAGGCATAATTCGAAAGCCCAACCTGTTCGAGGACATTGTCTGCTACTTGCTTGCGCTTCGCTTTTGGCAGACCGGACATTTTTAGTCCGAATTCCGTATTTCGCTGAACCGACAACCAGGGAAACAGGTTAGCGTGTTGGAACACGACGCCGACCTCAGGATGCGGCTTGCCATGAGGCCGTTCAAACACGCTTACCGTACCAGCGGAAGGCTGCTCATAACCGGCGATAACCTTAAGCAGAGAGGTCTTGCCGCAGCCTGAAGGACCGAGCACGCATACGAATTCTCCCTCTTCAATCGTAAGATCGATACGGCGCAGAACCTCTGATTGAGCTGTTTTGCCCGGATAGATCAGGCTGATATTCTCCAGCTTAACAGCTTCCGCAGCCGCGATGTCTCCTGCTGGCTGTATGAATGGGTGAGCAGCTTCCGTCATCGCTTTTCCTCTCCTTATCGCTTAATTCCTTCGTTCCAAATTCCTTTTTGATACACATCTGCTTCCGGGGCAGTCGGAATAGTCTGCTGCTCAACGAGAAATTGCCCAGTCTGTTGCAGTACTTGTGCGAATCCGCTAATGCTGTTGTCTGTACCTAAATACTTCGCATCCTGCTGTTCTGCCGATGTCAGCCATACGAGCTCATGCAGCTGCGGCAGCGTGTCGGCTTCGGATTGGCTGAGCAGCGGCGCTACCGCTTTGGCCGCTTCTTCAGGCTTGGAGCGGTATAATTCGACAGACTCATCGAGCAGCGAGACGTAATCTTTCACGAACTGCGGATATTGCTCCGCGAAGCTGCGGCTCACAATGCCTACGTCGGCCGTAATGATGCCTTGCTCCGATAACTGCTTGGCAGAGATAAGTATTTTGCCGTCCTCAGCAATGAGCTTGGCGAGTGAAGGCTGCCAGACAAACGCTCCATCGATATCTTTACGCTGCCAAGCTGCAACGATATCCGGCGGCTGAAGGTCGAGAATCGAAACCGTAGATGGATCGACGCCTTCTTTCTTTAATGCAGACAGTAAGCTGAAGTGAGTGGTCGAACCGAATGGGACGGCAATCTTCTTGCYGCTTAAATCTTTGATGCTGTTAATATTGGAGCTATTGCGCACTGCAAGCGCTTCGTTATCGCCGATAATATCGTGCAGGAAGTATACTTGATACGGCAGATCGCTGGCAAGACCAATAGCTACAGGAACAGAACCGGCAAGACCGAGATCAATGCCGCCTGCTGCGAATGCAGTATTCACGTCACGACCGGAATCGAATTGAACCCAGGTTACTTTGACACCGGGAAACTTTTTCTCGGCTAAGCCCAGCGCTTTCGTGAGCAGCTCCGCATTCGGAATGACTTGGAAACCAATGCGGACCTCCTTAGGCAACTGCTCAGCGTTCTCAGGCTCTTCAGTGCTTTCACTTGGCTTAACGGTTTCTTCAGCCTTTGTCTCCGGCTTACTGGTCTGACTCTCTGTATTATTGCCGTTGTTCGAGCTGCATCCCGATAAGATGCCGACAAGCGCAATCAACATAATAATTGCAATAGAAACGGTTTTGGTTCTTACAGTCTTCATTAGACTCCACTCCTTAACAATATGTTTTATTTACTCTTTGCCGCTCCAAGGAACAAGCTTCCTCTCGAGCAGGCGGACCGCTGAATCGATAACTATGGCGATTAATCCCATTAGAATAATGCCTGCAAAAATAATATCGCTCCTAAGAAATTTGCTCGCGTCCAGCACCATCCAGCCGATGCCGGACATCGCGGCTACCATCTCAGCTGCAACAAGCGTCGTGTAGCTAACGCCRATCGCTGTTCTTATACCGGTGAAAATCTCGGGCAGCGAGGAAGGCAACAGTACATGCAGATACAGCTTGCTTCGGGTCGCGCCGAGCGTCTTGGCGACGCGAATGCGGTCAATCGACACCTTTCTGACACCGGCAACGACAGCAATGTAGAGCGGGGCGAAGGCCGCTAGGTACAGTAGGGCGATTTTGGATGAATCGCCGATTCCGAGCCACAGAACAAGCATGGTGTAGTAGGCGAGCGGAGGCAGCGGTCTGTAGAACTCAATGAAAGGATCGAGCAAAGCTCTGACAGTCGCCGAAGCTCCGCTAATGAGACCTAGCGGAATCGCGGTTATAACCGCGAGCGCGAAAGCACTCCCCAGGCGGAATAGGCTGTCGGCGACGTGCAGTCCGAGGGAATGGCCTTTATATCCGGATTGCCAGATTTGTGCGAATGCTAGCCATACTTTTTGTGGTGACGGGATGAATAACGGGTTGACCCAGTTGAGTGCTGTTACAGCTGTCCACACGATAATTACGAAAGCTACAGACAGTGCGGAATACAGTAAGTGACGATAATTAGCGTTTGACATGGCAGTCTCCTAACGTTTAGCGGCCGTGCTTCGGATCGTAGTGGTAAGCGATCATCTCACCGCCGCGTGACGCCGCCGGTTGGCTATCAGCTTGCTGTGATCGCAGTTTCGGAAAGAGAAGCTCGGCAACCCGGTAGGCTTCCTCTAAGTGCGGATAGCCGGACATAATGAAAGTCTCGATACCTAGTGCAGCGTATTCCTTCATTCGAGCAGCAACCAAGTCGGGATCACCGACTAGAGCTGTACCGGCTCCGCCTCTGACTAGTCCGATACCTGCCCATAGGTTAGGCGATATTTCGAGATTGCTTTGGCTCCCGCTATGAAKCTCGGTCATTCTGCGCTGGCCATGGGAGTCCATGCGCGCATAGATTTGCTGGGCTTTGGCAATCGTACCTTCATCCAGGCGGCTGATGAGACGGTTTGCTTCCGCCCAAGCCTCMGCTTCAGACTCTCTGACGATGACATGCAGCCGAATGCCGAACTTGATTTCCTTCCCCGCCCGAGCGGCAATGTCTCTCATTCGATCGATTTTTTCCTTCACCTGAGCTGGGGGCTCTCCCCAAGTTAAGTAGTAATCCGCATGTCGGGAAGCGACATCCATTGCGGCGGGCGATGAGCCGCCGAAGTATACAGGCGGGTAAGGACGCTGGAGAGAAGGGAGCATATTGATCGCGTTCTTCACTCTAAGATGGTTTCCGTCGAAGGTGACAGACTCGTTGCTAAGCACTCTGCGCCACACATCCATGAACTCGTCGGTAAGCTCATAACGTTCGTCATGGTCCAGAAACAAGCCGTCTGCTTCAAGCTCATCGGGATCACCGCCGGCAACGACATTGACGAGCAGACGTCCCTCTGAATTGCGGTCGAAGCTGGAGGCCATGCGAGCAGCTAGCGTAGGAGACATAAGGCCCGGACGGACAGCGACGAGAAATTTGAGATTTTTCGTTACGGGAATTAACGAAGCGGCGGTCACCCATGGATCTTCGCAAGAACGCCCGGTAGGGAGCAGTACCCCATCATAACCAAGATCGTCGGCTGCAGCGGCAATCTGGCGATAGTAGGCAGGCGTTGTTGACCTTGCTCCGAAATCTGAACCAATATATCGGCCGTCACCGTATGTCGGTATAAACCAAAATAGCTTCATAGCGCTCATCCTCTTCCTTTTAGTTGACTAATTAATCTCATCGGATAAGTTGGTATAATGGAAATAAAAAAAGCATAAAGACTCTTCTTTGCGAAGTTGTCCTTATGCGTCTCCAGCGGTCTGGTAGACTTGCGATGAATAATTATTCACTATGTACACATGATAGCAGCAATTTCCAAAATGAGTCAATCTTTTTTTCAAATATAAGAAAGTATAAAATTTGCTGCTTATTTCACCTTGGATAAAGATGTTATTTGAGCAGCAATGCAATCATTTTATCCGGAGTAAGCGTGGCGATTTCTTGAATACCCGGAATACTGTGCAAAATAAGGCCCTCCATCATCGACACATAAATAAGAGCAAGCTCGAAGCTGTCTCCGTTCTTGAAAATGCCAGCCGTTTGGCCTTCGGCAATAATCGCGGCCATTGGCCGCAAGTTGTCAATGAAGCGTTCGCTGACCGCCAGCGTTACTTCATGAGGTACGGCTTCCGATGTGCGTGCGTATTGAAGGATAGCGGTAATCGCCCAGCCGTTGCGGTAGACGAGCCAGTTCTCGGTATACCAATAGAGCTTATCGTATGGTGATGCGTTTAATTGCAGCGCCTCCTCGACGAACACCCGATATTCGCGCTGTCCGTTTTCGACCAAGGCTTTAAAGATTTGATCCTTTGAGAGGAAATATTTATATACATTTCCAACGCTAATTCCAGCCTGTGAGGCAATGTCCGCGATCTTCGTTGCAGGCAAGCCGCGCCGCGCAATAACGTGCATCGCTGCCTCAAGAATCTGGCTTTGCCTCTCGTCGCGAAGCCTTTGATCTTTCTCGATATTTCTAGGTGACATGGTGCTGCAGCCCTCCTGAACGTTGTATCAAAAAAGCAATCAGCAAGATTGCTTCCAGCATTTAGTAAGCATTGTAGCATAATTATCGCTAAAGTTCGCTATAACACTTTTGTGCAAAAGCCGCTCGTGGTGTACAATAGATGTTAGGTTTTTATTGTATTGGAGGACGTTATCTATGAAATGGCATGAACTAACGATCGCGACAACAGAAGAAGCGACGGAAATGATCTCGAATTTTTTGCATGAAATGGGCGCTGGCGGCGTATCCATTGAAGAATCAGGCACGCTGAACAAGCCGCGCGACACTTCGCTTGGACAATGGTATGAGCTGCCGCTTAACGATATACCGGAAGGCAAGGCCGTGATTAAAGGGTATTTTGCGGAAGAAACGAATGTTGAAGAACTGATTGCAGCGATTAAGCCGCGCGTTGAGCAGCTTAGAGAATTTGATATAGATCCGGGTAATGTGGAGTACATGTCTGCGGAAGTGGACGATGATGACTGGGCAACGGCATGGAAGCAATACTTTAAGCCGCTCCGCATATCGGATAAGCTCACGATCAAGCCGACTTGGGAAGATTATGAGGCTGGTCCAGACGAGCGGATCATTGAGCTTGACCCTGGAATGGCCTTCGGAACGGGAACTCACCCGACTACTGCTTTATGCTTGCAGACACTCGAGTCTGTCGTGCGCGGCGGGGAAGAGATGATCGATGTCGGCACAGGTTCTGGCATTCTTGCAATTGGCGCATGCCGACTTGGCGTGAAGAGCGTACTGGCGCTGGATCTTGATCCGATTGCCGTATCAAGCGCCACGGAAAATGTGCGGTTGAACGATCTGTCTGAGCAGGTGGAGGTTCGTCTGAGCGACCTGCTGGGCGTTCTGAGCGAAGATCAGGCGGATTCGGCGGGCATCGAGCACGGACTGCGCGTTACCGTTCCAGTAGATTTGGTTGTGGCGAACATTCTCGCGGAGATTATACTGCTGTTCATCGACGATGTGTTTGAAGCGCTTAAGCCAGGCGGTACATATATTGCGTCGGGCATCTGGAAAAACAAGGAGACTGACGTTGAGGACGGCTTGATCCGTTCCGGCTTCGAGATCGTAGAGAAAAGACGCGATGAGGATTGGATTGCATTCGTTGCTAGAAAACCGCAAAGGAGTGAATAAGCCTGGAAAACTTTTTGTGGTATCCGCTGGAGGACCTGCCGTTCATCGCGCTCGTCCTCATCATCGCGTTCACTGTGCATGAGTTCGCTCATGCCTACAGCGCCTACAAGTTCGGCGACGATACAGCCTATCTGGCGGGCAGGGTTACGCTTAACCCGCGCGTTCACTTGGATGTGCTGGGAACGATCCTACTGCTGATCGCAGGTTTCGGCTGGGCGAAGCCTGTACCCGTAAGGGCAAGCCGCTTCAAGCATCCGAGATTGATGGGCATTGTGGTATCGGCCGTAGGGCCGCTGAGCAACTTGCTTGTCGGGGCGCTTGGCGTTGTCCTCCTATATGTATTGAACGAGACCGGACTTCTGCATGCAGGATCAATTGGCGTTTACAGTGCGCTAGTTCATTTCTTTTATTATCTGATCACCATTAACCTGTTGTTATTCGTCTTTAATTTAATTCCGCTGCCGCCGCTGGACGGATACCGCATATTAGCTGATCTATTGCCGCTCCGCATCCGTTTCAAGATGGAGCAGAACGTGCAGTGGGGCATGTTTATTTTTCTGCTGATCGTGTTTATTCCGCCGCTTAGGGCGGTAACGCTTGATCCGATTTTGAATTTGTCCTCAGAGATATTTTTTATGCTTATTAATTGGTGCGAAAGCCTATTTACGCCGTTTGACTGGCAACGGTTTATCATGGATTTTACGAAGTGAAACATGCTATGATGAAGGATGGTTAGAGACTCACGATGCAGCGATACTTTGTAGCAGCAGATCAATTTACCGAGACGCAGGTGCGTTTGACGGGCGAGGATGCCCATCATGCGGCGCGCGTTATGCGCATGAAGCCGGGCGATAAGTTCATCGTAAGCGATGGCGCGGCTCGTACGGCGATAGCGGAAGTGAAGGATGCGTCCGCTACGCTCGTCGAAGCCGACATTGTAGAGCAGCTGTCCATGGACAGCGAGCCTCTCTGGTCGGTCACGATTGCCCAAAGCTTGCCGAAGGGCGATAAGATGGAGCTTGTTATCCAAAAGGGAACGGAGATTGGCGCTTACGCGTTCGCGCCATTCCAGTCCGAGCGGATGATCGTGCAGTATGACGGCAAGAAGGAAGCGAAGCGGCTCGAACGCTGGAGCAAGATCGCCAAGGAAGCGGCGGAGCAGTCTCATCGCAACCGTGTGCCGGTCATTGAGCAAGTGCAGAGCTGGCGCGAGCTGATGCAAGGGATCAAGAACTATGATCTTGTTCTGTTCTGCTACGAGCGCGAAGGGGATGCTGCGCATGGCAAAGGCATCCGAACGGCGGTTCAAGAGTGGATATTGCCCAGCGAACGATCCGGGAAACAAACTTCGCCTGCCAACATCATGCTTATTGTCGGTCCTGAGGGCGGCTTCACCGACCGCGAGGCTGCTGAGGCGGAAACGACAGGAGCCGTGCTTGTCGGGCTCGGCAAACGAATACTTAGAACGGAAACAGCAGGAATCGTCGGATTAACCTGCTTACTATATGAATCCGGAGAAATGGGAGGAGCGTGACCACTATGCCAACGGTCGCATTTTACACCTTAGGCTGCAAAGTTAACTTCTACGATACGGAAGCGATTTGGCAGTTATTCAAAAACGAAGGCTACGAGCAGGTCGATTTCGAATCGACGGCTGACGTCTATCTTATTAACACATGTACGGTTACGAACACGGGCGACAAGAAAAGCCGCCAAATCATTCGCCGTGCGGTACGCCGCAACCCGGATGCCGTTATCGCGGTAACGGGCTGCTACGCGCAGACATCGCCTGCCGAGATTATGGCGATTGAAGGCGTCGATCTTGTAATCGGCACACAGGACCGCGACAAAATCATGTCGTTCGTCGATCAGATTCAAGACGATCGCAAGCCGGTCAACGCCGTTCGCAACATTATGAAGACGCGTGACTTCGAAGAGCTTGACGTGCCGGACTTCTCGGACCGTACACGCGCTTTCCTGAAGATTCAAGAAGGCTGCAATAACTTCTGTACGTTCTGCATCATTCCATGGTCGCGCGGCTTGTCGCGCAGCCGCGATTCGCATAGCGTCATCGAGCAAGCGAAGCAGCTGGTTGCTGCCGGCTACAAGGAAATCGTCTTAACGGGCATTCATACCGGCGGCTACGGCGACGATATGGAGAACTATAATCTTACAAGCTTGCTGTGGGATTTGGACAAGGTAGAAGGGCTGGAGCGTATTCGGATCAGCTCGATTGAAGCTAGCCAGATCGACGACGCCATGATCGACGTCCTCAATCGTTCGAGCAAAATGTGCCGCCATCTTCATATTCCGCTGCAAGCGGGCGAGGATTCGGTGCTTAAGCGGATGCRCCGCAAATATACGACGGAGCAATTCGCGGCGAAAATTAAACGTCTGCATGAAGCGATGCCGGGTGTTGCGATTACGACGGACGTTATTGTCGGATTCCCTGGAGAGACCGAGGAAATGTTCGAGAGTGGCTACCGTTTCATGGAGGAGCTTGGCTTTGCCGAAATGCACGTATTCCCTTATTCCAAGCGGACAGGAACCCCTGCCGCGCGTATGGAAGATCAAGTGGATGAAGAAGTTAAGAATGAGCGTGTGCATAAGCTGATTGATCTGTCCGAGCGTATGCAGCTTCAATATGCAAAAACGTTCGTGGGCGAAGTGTTGGACGTGATACCAGAACGGGATTACAAAGGCGCGCCTGGCACCGGGCTCATCATGGGCTACACGGACAATTACATTCAAGTCGTGTTCGAAGGCTCGGAATCGCTGGTCGGCAAGCTCTGCCGCGTTAAGATTACGGAAGCGGGCGTTAACGAATGCCGCGCAACACTCGTAAGAGTGCTTGACGACGAACAGGCGATTATGCGCGAGTCTGACGTTCATAGCTTCGTGCTGGAGCGTCCTGAAGCCATTCGTGCTTAGTTTCGGATAACGGCTTTATATGGGATTCCTTTTCTTTTCATTGCTACTGGAAAAGAGGAAGGAATCCTTTGCTGCAATTATAACCAACTATGGCTTGTCTGCAATCGATCCTGATGATGAGCAATTGCTGGCAGCAGGCAAGTGATCCATGCTGGATATACTAATCATTAAACGTAGCAAGGGGGAAGCGGAGATGAAGGAAATATCTGCTGGAGGCGTCGTCTATCGTCGAACTGCGGAAGGAAAGCTTCAAATTCAGCTTATTCAGGACCGATACGGCAAAGTATCGCTGCCCAAAGGCAAGATGGAGACGGGCGAGACGGTTGAGCAGACGGCGCTTCGCGAGATTGTTGAGGAGACGGGAATGGAAGGCGTCATTATTGCTCCGATCGATCAAATCAAATATCAGTACGAGCATGAGAAGTTTGGATTAGTGGACAAAGAAGTTCATTATTATTTGGTCGAGGCTGTCGGAGGCTCGCTGCAGGCGCAGGTCGAAGAAATTCGCGGCGTCGATTGGTTCGAACCGAAGGAAGCGTGGAGACGCCAGAAGCAATCCGGCTATGACAACAATCATCGGATTGTCGCTGGCGCATTCCAACTTCTTGGGTTGTCGACTGATTAACGGTTTCTGGCTGAGGTTCTTACTTCTGCGGATCGAGTCCGCGCACGGCGGGCAAGTAGCAGAAAGGAAGCGCCAGCAGGGAACTTAGAATGTTGAACACGGTTTGGGCGCGCGCGATCTGTCCCGCAGGTGATTCAGACAGCCACTCTGACAGATTGGAGAGCTCTGGAAGGAAAGGCAAGAACAGCAATGCGCCCCCGGCATTCAGCAGGACATGGGACAGCGCTACATACTGGCCTGCCTTCGAGCCGCCAATCGACGCAAGCATGGCGGTGAAGCAGGTGCCGATATTGGCGCCGAGCACAACGGTGATTCCAATCTCCAGCGGCATTGCGCCAATCGCAGTGAAGCCCATTACTAAGCCAATCACGGCTGCGCTGCTGTGAACGGCAGCAGTCAAAAGCGCACCCGCTGCAATTCCCCACCACAGGCTGTCGTCCGCTTTTCCAATAAACCAATTGAACATATCGCTTTGCTGCACGGCAGGTCCAATGGATTGCATCATCGCCATGCCAGTCAAGAGCAGGCCGAAGCCGCATAGAACAACTGACGCAGAACGGATCGGATTGAGTTTMGGAGCCAAATGTCGAAGCCACGGGAGCAGCCTGACCTCCCCGGTCAGAGCAGTTAGCAGCCAAACTCCGATGGACACGATCATGATCGGAATAGCGAGTTTGTTCAAATTTAATCCGATAAGTTCCGTTGTCAGACAGGTGCCGATGTTCGTTCCTAATATGATGCCAAGCGTTCTTGGAAAGGTGAGCAGGCCTGCGTTGACGAGACCGATCGAAATGACGGTTACAGCGGTGCTGCTTTGGAGAAAAGCAGTCGTTGCCGTGCCGATGGCGAGTCCGTGGACGGGCGTCGCGGTCGAACGCCGCAGCATCATTGTCAGATAAGGTCCCGCAAGTTGATGAAGGGCAAGCTCCATAAGCTTCATCCCGCACATAAATATGGAGAAGCCAAGCAGCATGGGGATAAGGATGGATTGAAGCATAGCGAATCTCCTTTTATGAATATATGAGTGCCATCAAAGGTGCCGACAAGCCGTTAGCGGCTGCAACTATACATATGCTGGAAGTAAGACAAGCATGACAAGCTATGAGCAGAGAGGGCGTTAAGAAAAATGGGTAATGCAAAACTTTTTCTACTGAAATCGCGCAAAAAGAGGTTGGAGCAAGGCCATCCGTGGATTTACGCAAGTGAAATCGATCGCTTGGAGGGTGAGGCGAAAGCAGGGGATCTCGTCGATGTCGTGAACCATCAAGGGCGGTATTTGGCGTCGGGCTATTGGAATCCTAAATCGCAGATTACCGTTAGGATTGTATCTTATTCGCCGATGGAGGAAATGGACGGCTCATACTTCCGCAGCCGATTCGAGCAATGCAAGGAGCATCGCGCTCGGTTCGTGACCGATTCCGATTGCAGACTCGTCTATGGCGAAGCTGATTACCTGCCGGGACTCGTTGTCGATCGATTTGGAGGCGTACTCGTCATTCAAGTGCTGACGCTTGGAATGGACGCACGCAGAGAAACCATTGTAGAACAACTGGTTGCCGTGTTCCAGCCCAAAGGTATTTATGAACGCAGCGATGTGGGCGTACGCGTGCTAGAGGGGCTTGAGGAGCGGACAGGCGTCTTGTACGGTGATTGCCCAGCTATCGTGGAAATTGTAGAAAACGGACTCAAAGTCGAGGTAGATATTGTCGAAGGTCAGAAGACGGGGTATTTCTTCGACCAACGGGAGAATCGCGCTTCCATTGCACCCCTCATGAAAGGCTGGGGTGCCCGCAGCGGCATTCATTTGCAGTCTGATCCGTCCTTGAAGAACGAAGGTTCTGATGGCGGACAAGACCGTCTTGTTCCGGTTAATGCGAACGGCAAAGTTGTGACATTTCCCTATTGGGACGGTGCCACGGTACTGGAATGTTTTGCCCACACGGGCAGCTTCACGCTTCACGCATGCAAGTACGGAGCGAAGAAGGTCACTTGCCTGGATATTTCGGAGCATGCGATCGATACCGCGCGTCGTAATGCGGAGCGCAACGGTTTCACCGATCGGGTCGAGTTCGTCGTTGCGGATGCGTTCGATTATTTGCGCTCGCAGGTGAAGGGGCTGGATGAACGCAAGCAACGCGGCAGCGGAGGCGTTGACACGTCGAAGCCGCTAGCGAGTGCAGGACGATCATKGGATGTCGTCATTCTCGATCCGCCGGCCTTCGCGAAGACGAAGAGCGCGGTGCCTGGGGCAATACGCGGTTATAAGGATATTAACCTGCAAGGGATGAAGCTCGTTAACGAAGGCGGATATCTTGTAACGGCTAGCTGCTCTTATCATATGAAGCCGGAGCTGTTCTTGGAGACGATCCAAGATGCCGCTGCCGATGCTGGCAAGCTGCTGCGATTAATCGAGTGGCGCGCTGCAGGCAAGGATCATCCCCAGCTTCTCGGTGTAAGCGAAGGACATTACTTGAAGTTCGCCGTATTCGAGGTTAGAAGCAAGTAAGCTAGAAAGTACGAAAGTAAACAAGGTGTGGGAGAAGGGGAGAATGGGTTATGTCGCTGCGCTATGTCATCGGTCGATCGGGAGCAGGCAAGACGACCTGCTGCCTTAATGAAATTCGCGACAGGCTTAAGGAGAAGCCTGACGGCGGACCTCTTATAATGCTTGTGCCGGAACAGGCAACATTCCAAACCGAATACGCACTCCTCCAGGATAGCGATTTGAACGGTACGATCAGGGCGCAAGCGCTGAGCTTTCGCCGACTTGCTTTCCGCGTTATGCAGGAGACCGGCGGGACGTCTCTTGTGCCGATTAATGATACGGGCAAGCATATGCTTCTATACAAGATCGTTCATAAGTTTGGTTCGCAGCTTAAGCTGTTTCAGAGCGGCGCTGAGCAGCCCGGCTTTATTGATCGGCTTGCCGAGCTGCTGACGGAGTGGAAACGTTATGGCGTCGACTCCGAGCAATTAAAGCGCAATATGAGTGAGCCTTCAAGCGAGCACTCGGAACTGCTTAAGCGCAAGCTGCATGATCTCCAACTAGTGTATGGGCAGATGGAGCAAGAGCTTGCCGGCAAATATATCGACGCAGAGGATTATTTGTATTATTTGCGTCAAGGGTTCGCCGATGCGCCGTCGATGCGCGGTGCTGAGATATGGATCGACGGCTWCTACGGCTTCACGCCAACGGAATATGAAGCGCTGGGGGCGCTGCTCGCATCAGGTGCGAGCATAACGATATCGCTAACTTTGGATCGTCCCTATGCTAACGGAGAGCAACCTCATGAGCTTGAACTGTTCCATCCGACGGCAGAGACTTATAACAAGCTGATGGAACTCGCGGTTGCTAACGATGTAGAAGTGCTGCCTCCTGTGCTGCTCGGAGATACGAAGCTGGGCCGATTCAGCGGTAGCCCGATGCTGGCTCATATCGAGAAGCATTACGGCGATCGCGTACCGATGTTACTGCAAGGTAAGACGTTACTGCAAGCCGAGCACGAACATTGCGGCTTGTCTTTGCATGCGGCCGTGAACAGGCGGGCAGAGGTAGAAGCAGTAGCTAGAGATATGGTTAGAAGAGCAAGAACAGAGCAGCTGAGATGGCGCGATATGGCTGTTATGGTTCGTAATGCGGAAGATTATTCGGATTATATCGGACTTATTTTTGCCGATTACGGCATTCCCTTCTTCGTCGATCAGAAGCAGAAGGCGCTTCATCATCCGCTCGTTGAGTTCATTCGCTCTGCCTTGGAAACGGTGCTGTTCGGCTGGCGTTATGATGCCGTATTTCGGTGCATTAAGACGGAAATGCTGTTCCCTATTGAGGACAGCCTTCCGAGAGAATGGTTCGACTTATTGGAGAATTATGCGCTCGCGGCCGGCATTGACGGGTGGAAGTGGCTTGACCGGAAGCGCTGGCAGCCTCTCGTTCAGCAGTCGCTGGATGACGATTCCGATATGGAGACAAAGATTAGCGAGAAGCAGCAGCGCGAATTCGACATCGTCTTCGCAGCCAGAGAAGCGGTTGTGCCTCCGCTTCGCCGTTTCGGCGAGGCGTTAGCCAAAGCGGATAACGTGCAAGCGATGTGCGAGGCGCTGTACCGATTGCT
This sequence comes from Paenibacillus sp. 2TAB19, assembly GCF_052115185.1. Taxonomy (NCBI): domain Bacteria; kingdom Bacillati; phylum Bacillota; class Bacilli; order Caryophanales; family Paenibacillaceae; genus Paenibacillus; species Paenibacillus sp. 2TAB19. The sequence goes on from NZ_JBFRGE010000050.1 coordinate 19,921, forward strand.
TGACCATATCGATGCCGCTGATAAGTTGGAACGTTGGAGCAGGCAAGATACGGAAGCCGGCAATGTGCAGCGGGCCAGAAGCCACCGACAGCTTTGGGACGGCGTCATGCTGCTGCTCGATCAGCTTGTCGAGCTTGCCGGAGGGCAGCAGGTTACACCGGAGCTGTTCGCTGGCATGGTAGAAGCGGGATTGGACAGCTTGAAGCTGGCTTCTGTTCCGCCTGCGCTCGATCAGGTGCTGATAGGCAGCATGGATCGGACACGATCTGGACATGTAGGGGTTTGTTATGTATTAGGCGCTAACGATGGCGTTGTGCCGTTGCGTGTGAAGGAAGACGGTATTTTGACCGAGGCGGAGCGGGAACAGCTTGCCGAGGATGGCACCCCGATGGCGCCTGGCGTCAGACGCCGATTACTGGACGAGCGCTTCATGATCTACAACGCTTTAACGACGCCAAGCCGGCACCTGTGGCTTAGCTGGGCGCAGGCGGACGAGGAGGGCAAGAGCTTGCTCCCTTCGGAGATTGTGCGGCATATGAGGCAGCTGTTTCCCGGCATACCTATTGACGCTTCGGCGGCGCAGCCGTCAGCAGCCTTGTCCGACGAGGAGCAGCGCCGATTCAWTGCACATCCGCAACGGGCCTTATCTTATTTGATTGCTGCGCTTCGGGATTACCGGCAGGAAGGCCGTATTGCTCCGTTTTGGTGGGACATCTACAACTGGTTCGCGGTTCGGCCGGAATGGCAGCATAAGCTTGAAGGGCTCGTCTCGTCGCTAGGCTATATTAATCAGGAGTTATATATTCGTCAGGAAACCGCAAGAGAGTTGTATGGCGAACGGCTTAAGGTAAGCGTCTCGCGAATGGAACGTTTCGTCGCTTGTCCGTTCCAACACTTCGCCATTCACGGTTTGAAGCTGCGCGAGAGACGGATGTACAGACTCGCAGCGCCCGATGTGGGACAACTGTTCCATGCCGCGCTTAGCCGGATGGCTAGCGGACTCGGAGGCAAATGGGGAGCGATGCCGCCTGTGGAAATTAAGGCAGCGGCAGATCAGACTGTCGATGAGCTGATTCCGAAGCTTCAATCGCAGATATTGCTTAGCAGCGGACGCTTCCAGTATATAGCGCGGAAGCTGAAGGAAATCGTAGGACAAGCGGCAGCCATGCTAGGTGAGCATGCAAGAAGAGCGCAGTTCCAGCCAGTAGGCACGGAAATTGATTTTGGACCAGATGGCACTCTGCCTTCACTTATCATTCCGCTGCCTGCCGGCGGCGAGATTGAGATCATTGGAAGGATTGACCGCGTCGATGCTGCTCAGACGGATGACGGCTTGCTGCTGCGCGTTCTTGACTACAAATCCAGCGCAACACACTTGAAGCTGGAGGAAGTCATTCACGGCTTGTCTCTGCAAATGCTGACGTATCTCGACGTGCTCGTTACCCATTCCTCGGTATGGCTTGGACAGGAAGCTTCCCCGGCAGGCGTACTTTATTTCCATGTGCATAATCCGGTGCTGACACTGCCTAACGGAATTGGAAAAGCTGAAGCAAGCGGACAGCTGCTTAAGCGGTTCAAAATGCGAGGTCTCGTCACCGCGCATGCGGAGACGGTCAGACTGATGGATGACGAGCTGGAAACCGGTTACTCGGAGCTTCTTCCTGTAGCGCTTAAGCGTGACGGAAGCTTCTACAGCAGCTCGTCGGTCGTAACGAATGATCAATGGGACAAGCTTCGCCGATCCGTTCGCGGTGAGATTGCCCGTATCGGAGAGTCGATTCAGGGAGGCAAAGTATCGATTGAGCCCTATCGGATGGGGGCGAAATCCCCTTGCCAATATTGCGATTATAAAGCGGTATGCCAATTTGACACGCTGTTCGAAGGCAATGAATACAGAAAGCTGAACAAGCCAGGCAAGGATGAAATATGGCAGCAGCTCGAGAAGGAGTGACGGCACCGATGACAGCAACTGTACAACAACCAAAACCTGCGAACAGCACTTGGACGGACGATCAGTGGGATGCGATCGTGACGAGCGGCTCTAACGTGCTTGTCGCCGCTGCTGCCGGCTCGGGCAAGACTGCCGTCCTTGTTGAGAGGATTATTCGCAAAATATCGGCTAATAGCGACGTTGACCGATTGCTCGTGGCTACCTTCACGAAGGCCGCAGCGGCAGAGATGAAGGATCGTATCCGCATTGCGCTTGAGAAAGAGTTGGAGCGTAAGCCGGATTCGGAGCATTTGCGCAAGCAGCTTGCCCTCATGAACCGCGCTTCGATTACGACATTGCACTCTTTCTGTCTAGATGTCATCCGCCGCTATTATCCATTAATCGGTCTAGATCCGGGTTTTCGAATTGCGAATGAAACGGAAAGCGAGCTCATGCGTCTCGACGTTCTAGACCAGCTGTTCGAGCGCAAATACGAGTCGCCGGGCGATAACGGTGCTTTTCTGAAGCTTGCCGACAAATTCGGCGGCGAGCGCGGAGATGAGCCGCTCTACCGCCTTGTGCAGCAGCTGTATGATTTTGCGCAAAGCCATCCTTGGCCTTCCTATTGGCTGAGTCAGACTGCCGCGGCATTTGAGCTTAACGATACCGCTGAGCTCGGCGAGAGCGAATGGGTGAAGAGATTGTCGGGCCATGTACTTCTAACGTTGGAAGGGGCGGCTTCGCTGCTGCTGCAGGCGATGGATTTAACGCGTCAGCCAGGAGGTCCTTCGCCATATGCGGCTACCTTCGAAGAAGATTTTCAGCTCGTAGAGCAATTGATTGCAAGCGTGAAGGCGCAGGGCTGGGAGAACTGGTCTGAGCCGTTCCAGACGGCACAGTTCGGCAAGCTGAAGGCGATGCGCGGCGACGAATATAACAAGGACCTCCAAGAGCAGGCGAAGGCGCTTCGCGATCAAGCGAAGAAGCTTATAGCCKGGCTGGCAGCCGAATTATTCGGACGGGACGCCGAACAGTTTCTCGGGGAGTTGCAGGAGCTGGCGCCGTTAATGGCGACGCTGGCAGAACTGGTTATTGCATTTGGTGAAGGTTATGAAGCGGCCAAGAGAGCGAAAGGGCTGCTGGATTTCGGCGATTTGGAGCATTATTGCCTGCGGATACTTCGTGATCCGAGCTCGACGCCGGGCGAGCTGAAGCCTTCGATTGCCGCGATCGAGTTCCAGCAGCAATTCGACGAAATATTGCTGGATGAGTATCAAGATACGAACATGGTGCAGGAAGCGATCGTTTCGCTGATTGAACGAGCAGGGAGCGGCAATCGGTTCATGGTTGGCGACGTGAAGCAGAGCATCTATCGATTCCGTCTTGCCGATCCTACCTTGTTCTTGCGGAAATACAAATCTTACGCGACAAGGAAGGAGCTTGAGGCTGCCGGTATTGCGAATGCGGAGCAAGGGCTGCGCATTGACCTCGCTCGTAACTTCCGCAGCCGATCCGAAGTCGTGGACGGCGTTAATGACGTATTCCGTTCCATCATGCGAGAGAACGTGGCCGAGATGGATTATGACCGCCGGGCTGAGCTCGTATGCGGAGCATCTTATCCGCCGCCTCCATTGCAATCATCGAATGCTTTCCAAATTCAATTCGCCGTGTTGGACAAAGGCAAAGGCGGAGATCAGGAGGACAGCGAGGACGAAACCGGAGAAAGCGTCTACTCATCGGCAGCAGAGGATGAATCTGATGATGAAGCGGCCGGCGGAGCGGTTGCCATAGATAACRCGCAAGAGCTTAAGACGGCTCAGCTTGAAGCGAGATGGATTGCCGAACAGATTCGTTCTATGCTGGATAACGGCTTTAACGTCTACGACGGCAAAAACCGCGTGAACAGGCCGATGCAGTGGCGCGACATCGTTATCCTGCTTCGGGCGACACAGCAGTGGGCTCCGATCATCATTGAGGAGCTGCAAGCGGCAGGCATTCCCGCTTATGCGGAGCTTAGCAGCGGCTACTTCGATGCAACGGAGGTGGAGACGATGCTCTCCATGCTGCGGGTCATCGACAATCCGTATCAGGATATTCCGCTGGCCGCCGCGCTTCGATCACCGCTCTTCTCGCTTCAGGCGGAGGAGCTAGCGAACATCCGCATTCCATCTCCTGGCTCCACTTATTACGACGCGGTTCTTCGGGCGGCTGTTGACGGCCGTCTGGACGAAGAAACGAGACGCAAGCTGAATGGCTTTCTTATTCGTCTTGATAGATGGCGCAATGAAGCGAGACAAGGTTCGCTTGCGGATTTGTTATGGGATATTTATCGGGAGACCGGCTACTTTGATTTTGTCGGCGGCTTGCCGGGAGGCGTTCAGCGCCAAGCTAACTTGCGAGCGCTTCATGACCGCGCGCGCCAGTATGAGGCGACTTCATTCCGAGGTCTGTTTCGTTTCCTCCGCTTCATCGAACGAATGAAGGACAGCGGCGGCGACTTAGGTACGGCAAGAGCGCTGGGCGAACAGGAAGATGTCGTAAGAATTATGTCCATTCATAAGAGTAAAGGACTTGAATTCCCGATTGTATTCGTTGCTGGGCTTGGGAAGATGTTCAATCAGCAAGATATTCGCAGCTCCTTCCTCATGCACAAGCAGCTTGGCTTCGGCCCTCGTGTCGTCGATACGGAGCTGCGCATCAGCTATCCGTCATTATCCAATCTGTCCATTAGACGTACGATGCGCATGGAGATGCTAGCGGAGGAAATGCGTATTCTATACGTCGCCTTAACGCGTCCGAAGGAGAAAATGTTTCTTGTCGGCACCGTTTCAGACGCCGAAGTCAAGCTTAAGCGCTGGCTGACCTCAATAGATGCGGAAGGACAGTTATCCGATTTCCGAATCGCTTCGGCTCGTTCGTTCATGGATTGGTTAGGTCCGCTTGCAGCAAGCCAGATGCAGTTATCGTTATCGGATGCCGAGGATGAACGCAGCGCGTCCGTACTGGAATGGAGGAGCGGCATCGTGCCGGCGTCGATGCTCGGCATGGAAGCGGCAGCCGCTGCCGAACAACATGAGCTTGGTGCCGAGAAGGAAGAACGGCTGCAAGCTGTAGCCTCGCTCGCCCTGCTTGAGGACGCGGCAGTCGATGAGCAGCTTCGCAGCCGCTTGGAGTGGGAGTATCCGCACCAAGAAGCGTCAAGAATTGCTGCGAAAACATCGGTGACCGAGATGAAACGTCTATATGCGGAAATGCCTGAAGAAGCGGCCGCCGAACATCATACATGGGAAGAAGGACAACCGCAAACGGGATCAGACAGCCGATCATCATCGCAGGTTAGTCCGACTTCTGAGACCGCCAGCGGCAGCTATACGTTCAGGCTTCGCAGGCCCGCCTTCATGGAGGAAATCGCCTTAACTGCAGCCGAGAAAGGATCGGCGAACCATCTGCTTATGCAGCATGTGTCGCTCACGGCGCCAGCAGATCGGGAGCAGTTGCAGAACACGCTCGATTCGATGATAGATAAGCGGTTATTGTCAGTAAAGCATGCAGAAGCAATTGATTTGGATGCTGTAGCAGCATTCTTTAAGAGTAAGCTTGGTGAAAGGCTTCGCGGCGCGCAGTGGGTTAGACGAGAGGTTCCGTTCAGCTGTATGTTCCCGGCGAATCGCGTCTATCCAGGATCTGGAGATACGCTTGCGGCCGAGCCGATATTGATTCAAGGCGTTATCGACTGTTTATTCGAAGATGAGAACGGTGTTGTCCTGCTTGATTACAAGACTGACCGCATCTACATGAAGGACTGGGATCTTGCTGCCGAGCGTCATCGTTTCCAGCTTGAGCTGTATGCTGAAGCGATTGAGGCGGTATTGGGAAGACATATTGACGAAAGCTATGTGTTTTTCTTCGATGGCGGCACATCGGTTAGGATTAGGGGTTAGAGGTTCGAGGTTAACAGTGAAAAGGAGTGCTGAAGCAATGGAGAAGCAGAACGCGGGCAAACGTCCGATCGCATTGCCCATTACGCTTGTCCTGCTCGTATTCAGCTTGATCGGCAACGTGTTTTTATATTCACAATATTTGCAGAACAAGCAGCAGAACAATTACGAGTTTGGACAAACAGTTGTTGAGAAGCTGACGGAATCACGTTTATACGCGCAAGAAATGATCAAAGTGATTGATGGGCTAGCGCAGAGCTCCACTCAAGCAGACCGTTACGAACTTGCCTATCAGATCGGCCGGGCAGCTGCGGTTGGCTATGCCGTCAGCGAGCTGATGACCGAAGCGGGAGGGCTGTCTGAGTCTGATGCCGCAAGCGGAGCAGAGGAAGCGGAAGCGTATATCAACGCTGCGGCTGCCAAGCTGACGGGAATTGCCCATCAGGAAGGAAGGCTAAGCGATAATGATCAAGAGCAGCTTGCTGCGCTTAAGGCTGATTTCGAGGAGATGGAGCAAGCGCTTGGCGGCTTCAATTACGCGATCGGCGAGAATCGGGCAGCGTCGATTCGGCTTGCAAGCGGACTTGAATGGCTGGATATCGCGAAGAAAATGGAGCAAGTAATCAAGCAGCAATAAATCAAAATCGACACCTCCTTTGCACCGTTTTCACGTTGGATTGGACGAAGACTCTATTTTTCGTTATGATAGTAGAGTAAATACGGTCGCAAAGGGGTGAATTCAAATGGATTGTCTTTTTTGCAAAATCGTTGAAGGAACAGTTCCGTCGACGAAAGTGTATGAAAGCGACTCAGTTCTTGCATTCCGTGATATCGCACCTGCAGCGCCCGTACATATCATAATCATTCCGAAGAAGCATATTGMGACGATGAATGACGTTACCGAAGAAGACGATGCCGTGATAGCTGAAATATTCAAGGCTGCCCGCTTCATTGCGAAGGAGCTAGGAATAGCAGAGTCTGGCTATCGGTTAATTAACAACGTAAACGCAGACGGCGGTCAGACCTTTTTTCATCTTCATGTCCATCTGTTAGGCGGCAAGAATGTTGGCCCATTATTGGCAGATAACCAAAGTTGACTTTCGCTTTTGGTTTGACATATAATGAAATTTGATAAACCGTGTTATAAGCTCTGGACGGTCTGTTTCGGAGGGAGGGAAAACTGGTGTCTGAAACTAAAGTTCGTAAAAACGAAACTATTGATGCTGCGCTTCGCCGCTTTAAACGTTCCATCGCTAAAGATGGTGTTTTAGCTGAGGTGAAGAAACGCAAGCATTATGAAAAGCCAAGCGTGAAGCGCAAGAAGAAGTCCGAGGCTGCGCGTAAGAGAAAGTTTTAGGAGGATCCTTCCACAATGAACCTGAGCGAAAGATTGAACGACGATATGAAGCAAGCGATGAAGGATAAGGACAAGTTTAAGTTGTCCACAATTCGTATGATGCGTGCGGCAATGAAAAACTTGGAGATCGATCTTAAGCGCCCTTTGGAAGATACCGAAGTGCTTGATATATTAAGTCGTGAGATCAAACAACGTAAAGATTCCCTCCAAGAATTTAAGAAGGCCGGCCGTGACGATCTCGTTACGGATCTTGCAGCGGAAATTGAAATTATTAGTCAATACCTTCCCGAGCAGCTGACTGAAGAAGAGATTAAAGCGATTGTAACGCAGACCATCCAGGAACTCGGTGCTTCTTCCAAAGCCGACATGGGGAAAGTTATGGGCGCTCTTTTGCCAAAAACAAAAGGACGCGCTGACGGTAAACTAGTAAATCAGTTTGTACAGCAATTTCTGCAATAACGATATGTTCGGACTGCAAACACCCCTTAACCGGGGTGTTTTTTGCTATGTGCACGTATCAAGGTGAAACGACTGACGCCTTCCACTTTCCTATATTTTTAATTGAAACAATTTCGTCACAATTTCGTAGTAGGGAATACGACAATGAAAAGGGGGTAGCCTTATCTTGTACAATTCGAAGTGGCGCAACAAGGCGGTCCGCGTTTCAATAATAACGCTGCTGCTGACTGTGCTGATAGCCGGCATGTTGCCGTGGTTGACGGAAACAGCGCAAGCGGATACGACGTCTCCTATCGGGCCTGCTGTCTACATCGTACCGGTCAAGCAGACGGTGGAGTCAGGACTTCAGTCTTTTCTAGAAAGGGCTTACAAGGAAGCGGAGGAAGCAAATGCCGAGCATATTATCCTCGTAGTTAACACTTTAGGCGGTAAAGTCGTTAATGCGGAGCAGATCGGGCATATGATTCGGTCCAGCGATATTCCGACAACCGCTTTCGTAGAAGGGAAAGCTGTATCGGCCGGGACCTATATCGCACTGAATGCGGAGCATATCGTGATGCAGCCAGGCAGCACGATTGGCGCAGCGGCAGTCGTGAACGGTTCAGGCGAGCTGATCGACAATCCGAAGACGGTATCGTTCTGGGTGAAGGAAATGATGGAATCGGCCCAGCTGAATGGACGGGATGGCGATATTGCAGCGGCAATGGTCGATCCGAATGTCGAGTTGAAGCTGACTGACAAGATCGGCAGAGATAAGCTCAAAGGAAATATTCTTACGTTGTCGGCAAGCGAAGCGGCAGTGGTCGGTTATTCCGATTACACGGCAAGTTCTGTGAACGACGTCATTGAGTGGTTGCAGCTGGATGGAAGAACACTCGTAGAAGTGAACCCTTCTTTGGCTGAAAATGTCGCAAGATGGCTAGTTAATCCGATTGTGATGACTATTCTGCTTCTGCTTGGCATTGCGGGCATCGTTATCGAGTTGCTCATGCCTGGTTTCGGGGTACCAGGGATAGTCGGCTTGCTAGGCTTTGGACTTTACTTCTTCGGCCATTATGTAGCAGGCTTCGCCGGGATCGAATCCGTCGTGCTGTTCATAGTCGGCATCGCGCTGCTCGTTATTGAAATTTTCGTGCCGAGCTTCGGTATTCTTGGCCTGTTAGGAACGGCAGCTCTAATTACAGGCGTAGTCATTGCGGCTTCCGATCCAATGACCGCTTTCATCTCCATCGTCGTCGCACTTGTGGCGGCTGTACTCGTTATTGCTTTTGTGGTGAAAAGGTATAAGACCAAAGGCATTTGGAATAAGTTTATTTTGCGCGACAAGCTGACAACGGAAGACGGTTATGTATCGGCTGATGCGAAGGACTCTTTGCTGGGACTAGAGGGCATTACAGTAACGCCGCTGCGCCCGTCCGGCACGATCGTGATCGGCGATAACCGCGTCGACGTCGTGACAGCTGGAGAATTCATTCCTGCTGACCRCAAAGTTAAAGTTGTAAAAGCAGAGGGCACATGGGTTGTTGTTAAAGAATGGATAGAGTAAGCTGTCTCTAACTGCTCAAATTCGAATTGGAGGTTGAATAAATGACACTTGATCCTGTTGTATCGTTCTTGATTATTGCAGTTGTCGTTATCGTCTTGTTATCTGTTTTTCTAAGCTTCTTCCCGATTATGCTGTGGATATCCGCACTAGCTTCAGGCGTGCGAATCGGCATTATTACGCTCGTCGCAATGCGTCTGCGGCGCGTTGTTCCGAGCCGGATCGTCAATCCGCTCATTAAGGCGACGAAAGCAGGGCTGGGCCTTAATATTAATCAGTTAGAGAGTCACTTCCTCGCGGGAGGCAATGTAGACCGCGTCGTGAACGCTCTAATCGCAGCGCAGCGTGCCAATATTCCGCTAATATTCGAACGGGCGGCAGCCATTGACCTTGCGGGCCGCGATGTGCTCCAAGCGGTTCAAATGAGCGTTAATCCGCGCGTCATTGAGACGCCTATCGTTGCAGCCGTAGCGAAGGACGGTATTGAAGTGAAGGTTAAAGCCAGAGTGACCGTTCGGGCCAACATTGATCGACTTGTCGGCGGTGCGGGTGAGGAAACGATTATCGCCCGTGTCGGCGAAGGTATCGTAACGACGGTAGGTTCGGCGAATTCCCATAAGGACGTCTTGGAAAATCCGGWTATGATCTCGCGCACGGTGCTTGGCAAAGGACTTGATGCGGGTACGGCTTTCGAAATTTTATCCATCGATATCGCGGACGTAGACGTAGGCAAAAACATCGGCGCTCATTTGCAAACCGAGCAAGCTGAGGCCGACAAGAAGATCGCCCAAGCGAAGGCGGAAGAGCGGCGTGCAATGGCAGTTGCGCAGGAGCAGGAGAACAAAGCGAAGGTCGTCGAAATGGAGGCGCGTGTCGTCGAGTCCGAATCGCAGGTTCCTTTGGCAATGGCGGAGGCGCTGCGAAGCGGCAAGATCGGCGTTATGGACTACATGAATCTAAAAAATATTGAGGCCGATACGCAAATGCGCAGTTCGATCAGCAAGACAGACGGGCCGGCAGACGGTAAGGACGGCCGTTAAGAGATGCAACTATTCCAGTTCCTGCTCGATAACATCGTTGCGATAGTCGTTATATTAGGCTTCGTAGCAACATTTATGGGCAAGGCGAAGGAGAAGCGTAAGCCGAGGCAAACGGCCAGCTTCGGCGGACAGCCGGCATCTAGCCATGCCGAGGAGCTCCAGGAAGAGCGCAGGCGTCAGATCGAGGAACAGCACGCATCGATAGAGAGAGAGCGTCAGAGGGCCCGTGAGGCTGATTTGGAGCAGGGACGACGTTTGGCTGAGCGCAAGGCGCGAGAAGAGGCTAGGCGGGCGTCAGAGGCTTCTGGAGCGTCTCGCGCCAATATGGCGCATCGCTCAACCCAGATAAGCGGCAATGCAAAGCAGGAATTGCGAGCGGAGGACATCAGACGGGCGGTAATTTGGTCGGAAATATTAGGCCCGCCGCGTGCGAAGCGTTCCTTCCGTAAGTAGTCCGGTTAATACCATATGATTATTCGAGAACGGCTAAGTGAGGCGAGAATGCCTTGCTTACCGTTCTTTTTGTTGTGTCTTAAAGGCTTCATATTTCCAGTCCGCCGAGCATATTTTTAAAAGATCATCGTGTAATCGAAGCGGGTTTGGCCTTTTATAACAACAGGGCTGGCGGGATAGATCATATCGAGGGGGCATGGAACGAACAATGAGTCGCTTGAAAAAGAGATTTCGCAAACTAACAGCCGATCTGCTTGATATGCCTCAGGACGTCGTCTACGACCTTCCCCGTTTGACAATGATCGGGGATCGCCAACTATATATCGAGAATCATCGGGKAGTCGTCCATTTTTCCACGGATCGTCTGCGTCTCGCTCTCACGAAAGGAGAGCTTGAGGTAACGGGCAGCGATCTGGTTATACGGACGATCTGGACAGAGGAAGTGTTCATCGAAGGTCAAATTGCCAATATCCAGTTAATTCCGTGACTTAGGACATGAAAGACAAACGAGGAGGGGAAAGTAGTGAAATTGCAGAGCACACCGTGGATGAAAGGAATCGTGACGGTTCATATCCGAGGGGGCAAGCCTGAACAGCTTGTCAATAAAGCGTTGAMGGGGGGACTCGAACTGTCTTCCATACGTTGGACGAGCGGGGGCTTGCTTCAATTTGAAGTATCCGTGAGCGACTATTTCAAACTTCGTGCGTATTTAAAAGAGACAGGCTGCCGCGCGCATGTGGTTCGGCGGAAAGGATTGCCGTTCTGGCTTGTAAAAGCGGAGAAGCGATTGCTGTTCACATCGGGTATTGTTTTGTTTCTGGCTATTATTTTCTTATTGTCCTCGCTCGTCTGGAGTGTCGAAGTGAAAGGCAACGTGAAGCTTACGGAAGAGCAGATTCGCGCAGTTGCCATGCAAGAGGGGCTGTATCCGCTGCAGTGGTCGTTCAAGCTTGCTGATGCCGACGTATTGTCCAAGCGTCTCGTTACGAAGCTGCCGGGGACGTCGTGGATCGGCGTTGAGAAGAAAGGGACTAAGGTCGTCATCCAAGTCGTAGAATCGACGTCGCCCGACCTGCCGGAGCTGCAGAGCCCGCGTCACTTGGTCGCATCTGCCGATGCGGTCGTTACGCAGATTATTGCCGAGAGAGGCAGACCTGTCGTGAAGAAAAATGCGTTCGTCAAAAAGGGACAAACACTCATCTCGGGAACGATCGGCAACGAGATGCACTCTCAGACCGTCGTCGCCGAAGGCGTAGTCAGAGGGCTCGTCTGGTACCAATTCGACATTGCCGCTCCTCTTACACAGAAGGCGAAGGTGTATACGGGCGAGAAAAAAACGAAGTGGCATCTTGTGCTTGGTTCGCGTGCTCTGCAAGTCAGCGGGTTCGGCGGGCATGACTATGAGCAATCGGAAACGATTCGTGTGGAGGAGAAGACGGCGTGGCGTCATTGGACGCTTCCGATTGGGCGTTTGAAGGAAACGGTCATGGAAACGGAAATCCAGGAAAGAGAGCTCACTGAAGCTGACGCGCGAGGAATCGGATTGATGGAAGCGAAGGCTGCGGTCATTGATAAAGCGGGAGCCGATGCCGTCATTGTGGACGAAAAGGTTTTGCATGAAAAGACAGACAATGGTAAAGTTTATATGAAAGTTRTTTTTGAAGTCGAGCAATCTATCGTAACCGAAATGCCATTAGTTCAATTACAGGGAGATTGAGAATTGTTGCAAATGGAGACGAAGTCAGTAAAGATCCCGCTCGGTAACGCGGCGGAAGGGTTAGCCGTATTCGGCCCTCAAGATAAGTATTTGCGTATGGTGCAGCAACAGGTTGAATCGTCTATTTCTTCACGGGAAGCAGAAATTGTCATAACCGGCCCATCTGCGGAGGTTGACTCCTTAGAACAATTGTACCAGGTGCTGTTGCAGCTCGTTCGCGGCGGATATACACCGTCGGAGCGCGACGTATCCTATGCGCTGGATTTGGCAAGATCGATGCAGGCAGAAGAGCTGCTCGATCTGTTCAAAGCGGAAATTACGACCACGTTTAAAGGCAGGCCGATCCGAGTTAAGACGATCGGTCAGCGCCATTATGTCAAGTTGATTCGCAAACGGGATATTGTGTTCGGCATAGGTCCAGCCGGCACGGGTAAGACGTATCTAGCCGTTGTGCTTGCGGTAGCAGCACTTAAGGAAGGCTCGGTGAAGCGCATCGTGCTTACACGTCCGGCTGTTGAAGCGGGCGAGAACCTTGGTTTCCTGCCTGGCGACTTGCAGGAGAAAGTGGATCCTTATTTGCGTCCGCTATACGATGCGCTCCATGATGTGCTTGGTCCTGACCAGACGGCGAAAGCGCTTGAGCGCGGCTCTATCGAAATTGCGCCGCTTGCTTATATGCGCGGACGTACGCTTGACGATTCTTTTATTATTTTGGATGAAGCCCAGAATACGACGCCGGAGCAGATGAAGATGTTTCTCACCAGGCTCGGCTTTGGGTCGAAGATGGTTATTACAGGCGATGTAACGCAGATCGATTTGCCTAGGGGCAAAAACTCCGGTCTGATCGAAGCGCGTCGAATCTTGCAAGGCATCGAAGAGATCGGCTTCATGATCTTCTCCGAACAAGATGTCGTGCGCCATACCTTAGTTCAGAAAATCATTGTTGCCTACAATACAGATGCTGAGAACAGAACCTAGAAAGGACTGTGCTGCATGAACCAAACTCAAGCGGATAAACAGCCAAGCAGCTCGCAGTCGCTCGGATCGGCTCGCTGGAAGCAGAGCACGGCCGTGCAGTGGGTGCTGCTGTGTTTGTTCGTCCTGCTGTTCTATTTCAGCTTGGCGCCGTATTTGGTTCCGGAAACCTATGATATACAAGAAGGCGCCGTAAGCGAGAAAGATATTAAAGCGCCGTTCCAGATTAAGGACGAGAAAGCGACGCGGCAAGCGGAGGAAGACGCGGCAGAGCGAATCGATACGATCTACTCGATCGTTCCGCTTCGCAATGAAGCGCTTGCCGAACAAATTCTTGTTCGGATTGAGCAATTGAATGCGGATGACCAGGTATCGACGCAAAACAAGATCGAAATATATCGCAACGAAATACCGGGCCGTTATTCTGCCTATATTGACAATTTCATTAAGACGAATAAAGGCAAGGGCACGTATAATGATGGGCTGTTAGAGGAAATGTCTCTTGTTGCTAAGGATCAGCAATATACGATTCCAGAAGAAGCGTTCTACAAGATGCCGAATCTGACGTCCGAAGAGCTGGCCGAAATGCGGGACGTTGCACGCGATATCGTGCGCAAGCTGTCCGTCGAGCAGCTTCGCGAGGCGGAGACGGCGCGTACGCAGGTAGCGGAGCTTGTGAATGCGAGCCCTCTGGCGAATCGGACAAGCCGTGAAATCGTTCAAGAGGTTGCACGATTCGCCATCATGCCGAACAAGTTTCTCGACAAGCAGGCGACCGATGATGCGAAGGCGCTTGCGAAGCAGAATACGACGCCTGTCGTCATCAAGGAAGGCGATCTAATCGTCAAGCGCGGACAGACGATTACTCCTGACCTGTATCAACTGCTAGTCGATTCGTCCTTGCTGCAGGAAAAGAAAAACTATTGGCCGCAGCTGGGATTATTGATGATGTCGATTATGTTCACCGTGCTGCTATACGCTTACTTGCACAATTCCGGCAGCATTAACGGCATCAAGCCGAAGTACAATAATTCACAGTTGCTTATGCTGTGGCTTGTATTCCTAATTAACATTATTACGATTCAGATCGTTGCTCTTACACAGACCGATACGGCTTCGTATGTCGGTTTCCTCGCCCCGGCGGCGATGGGAACGATGCTTATTACACTGCTGCTGGATATTCACCTGGCGATCGTAAGTTCATTCCTGTTCGCGATCATGGGTAGTATTATACTGAATACGTCGCAGCATCAAATATTCGACTTCGAATACGGCTTCTTCATCATCGCCGTATCGTTCGCCGCAATCTTCTCGATTCATCGCGCCAGTCAGCGCTCTACGATCTTGAAGGCCGGCATTATGGTCAGCTTGTTTGGCTCGTTGTCGGTTATTGCGATGCTCCTGCTTAATGAGCAGCTCGACCGGATGCCATTCATCTATTCAGTCGCGTTCGCGTTCGCGAGCGGACTTGTTACGGCGGTGCTCGTTATCGGTCTGATGCCTTTCTTCGAGATAACGTTCGGAATTCTATCGGCACTCAAGCTCGTTGAACTATCGAATCCGAATCATCCGCTGCTGCGCAAGCTTCTTACCGAGACGCCGGGTACTTACCATCATAGCGTAATGGTCGGCAACTTGTCCGAGGCGGCGGCGGAAGCGATAGGCGCAGACGGCTTATTATGCAGGGTGGGCTCATTCTACCACGATATAGGGAAGACGAAGCGACCGAACTATTTCATCGAGAATCAGACCAATATCGAGAACCCGCATGATACGATCGATCCGAAGCTGAGCAAGTCGATTATTGTGGCGCATGCCAGAGATGGCGTAGATCTGCTAAAAGGACATAATATCCCTAAGCCGATCCGCGATATTGCAGAGCAGCATCACGGTACGACTTCGCTTAAATACTTTTATCATAAAGCATATAAGCAGGCGGAGGAGCAAGGCATCGAACCGACATTTACAGAGGATGACTTCCGGTATCCGGRGCCGAAAGCGCAATCGAAGGAAGCGGCAGTTGTCGGAATTGCGGATTGCGTAGAAGCAGCAGTAAGAAGCTTGCGCAACCCGACGGTTGAGCATATAGAAGCGATGATTCACAAAATAATTAAAAGCAGACTTGACGATAATCAGTACAACGAGTGCGATCTGACGCTGAAGGAATTGGACAAAATCGCGCAGTCGCTTAAGGAAAGCGTTATAGGCATCTTCCACTCGCGGATTGAGTATCCCGAAGATGTGAAATCAAAGGAGCGTTTGTCATGAGCTTGCAGCTCGATTGGAGCAATGAGCAACAGAAGGTAGAAATTCCGGAAGTTTGGATCGGCAGGCTGGAGCAGTTGCTTCGCATTGCAGGCGAGAAGGAAGGCATCGCAGGAGGAGAGGTAACGCTCACTTTCACGGACGATGAGGAAATTCATAAGCTGAATCTTGAATACCGCAATATCGACCGGCCGACGGATGTGCTTTCCTTCGCGATGCAGGACGACGGAGTGGACGAGCTTAACATTATTTTTGAAGTGGAATCGGAGGATGAAGTGGATCCGATATCCGGCATGCTTGGCGATATCATTATATCGGCCGAGACGGCTTTGCGCCAAAGCGAAGAGTATGGCCACTCCCTTGAGCGGGAGATCGGCTTCCTATTCGTTCACGGCTTCCTGCACTTGATCGGTTACGATCATCAGGATGAGGCAAGTGAAGCGGAAATGACGGCGAAGCAGGAAGCTGTGCTTCAGCAAGCTGGCTTGTCACGCTAATGCGCAAGTTCCTCCATAGCTTATCGGTTGCGAATGCAGGCATTCGGTTTGCCATTCGGACGCAATTGCATATGAGAATCCATCTAATTGCCGCGGCGCTAGCCTGCGGCATTGGTTTATTGGTGTCATTGCCGCGAGGAGACTGGGCAATCCTTATCTTAACGATCGCCCTCGTCATCTCAGCGGAGATGGTTAACACGGCAATCGAACAGGCAGTGAACTTAGCCAGCCCCGATATACATCCAATCGCCAAAGCGGCGAAGGATGTCGCGGCTGGCGCTGTTCTTCTTGCGGCTATTGCGGCAGTTGTAATTGGGTTGCTCTTATTAGGTCCGCCGTTATGGCGACTTTGCTTTGACGTATAGGAAAGTATATGAGTTTGCTCATACTTTCTCTATACGATTCGACGAAACGATGGCGTCTATAGAAAGGATGCCATCAGGCGTTTCTTCTTAGAATATAAGGTTGCTGCTTGCCGGTTGAATAATAGACGCAATGATATTGCAGGAGGTATGGTACAATGAATTACGAAGGTCTATCGGAAGCCTATACGTCGTTGCTTCACTCGGCTAAGGAAGCGATGGAACGCGCTTATGTGCCTTATTCGAACTTCCAAGTCGGAGCGGCTTTGCTAGACGACGAGGGCCATGTTCATTATGGCTGCAACGTCGAGAATGCTGCATACGGACCTACTAACTGTGCGGAACGTACCGCGCTGTTCCGTGCTGTCGCAGACGGAAAGCGACCAGGCCAATTCAAGGCGATTGCGGTCATTGGCAATACGGATGGACCGATTGCGCCATGCGGTGTATGCCGACAGGTACTTGTAGAATTGTGCTTACCGGATATGCCGGTTATTATGGGCAATATGAACGGACACTGGACGGTGTCGACCGTCTCCGCCCTATTGCCGGGGGCGTTCACGCCTGCTTCACTAGAGAAAGGGGAAAGCTAGAGCCTATTATGAATCAACAATCATCGAACAACCGCGGGGACGGCAAAGGAAAGTTCCGTTCCGGCTTCGTAGCTATTATCGGACGGCCGAATGTCGGCAAGTCGACCCTGATGAATCATCTGATTGGTCAGAAGATTGCTATTATGTCCGACAAACCGCAAACGACACGCAACAAAATTCACGGGGTTTATACGACGAATGATACGCAGATCGTATTCCTCGATACGCCGGGTATCCATAAGCCGCAATCAAAGCTAGGCAATTATATGATGGCCACGGCGGAAAGTGCGCTGAAGGAAGTGGAAGCCGCTTTATTTCTGATAGATGCTTCGGAAGGGCTTGGGGGCGGCGATCGCTTCATTATCGAGCAGCTTAAGAAAGTAAAGACGCCGGTATTCCTCGTCATGAACAAGATAGACAAAGTGCTGCCTGAACAGCTTCTACCTATGATTACGCAATATAATGAGCTGTTCGACTTTGCTGAAATCATCCCGATCTCTGCTCTGCAAGGAAATAACGTGAGCACGTTGATCGAGCAATTGTCGCGCTATATGCCGGAAGGACCGCAATACTATCCTGCCGATCAGATCACGGATCATCCCGAGCAATTCGTTGTCTCGGAGCTTATCCGTGAGAAAATATTGCATATGACCCGCGAAGAAATTCCGCATTCCATTGCCGTAACGATTGAAGATATGAAGGTACAGGACAATGGCGTCGTCTATATCGGAGCCGTCATTTTCGTTGAGCGTGATTCCCAGAAGGGGATTATTATCGGCAAGCGAGGGGAGCTGCTGAAGGAAGTCGGCAAGCAGGCTCGCAAAGACATTGAGGCGCTGCTGGGCTCGCGCACATTCCTCGAATTATGGGTGAAGGTGAAGAAGGATTGGCGCAATCAGGAGCGAATTCTTAAAGATCTCGGCTTCAGGCATGATTGACCTTCGCTGACGTAATTTGCTAAGGATAGTCCTCGTTTCTTTATCGCATCCTAATACCGTCTGGAGCAGCATTTCCGACACGGAAAGGGATGGATACGAATGCGAGATTTTTCGTGGAAGTATTTTACGTTGACCGGGGATGTCGAATCCTTCATGCTGTACAAAGAAATGGATCAAATGGGCATCTTGGAACAGGATGGCGCGCAAGCTGGAGAAAACGACGATTATGCCATGATGGAATTAGAGGATAGCTCCAGCTAGCAGCAGCTTGAGACAAAGCATCATTTCAATTGCRAAAAAATGTGCTTACGCCGATATGGGACGGTGTAAGCCATTTACGCTTTAAGGGGAAATAATATGCTGTATCGAGTGGAAGGAATCGTTATCCGCAGCATGGATTACGGAGAAGGAAATAAGATCGTAACGCTGCTGACGAATACGAATGGCAAGGCCGGTGTCCTTATTCGCGGCGCCAAGAAGGTGAAGAGCAAGCACGGATCGCTTGCGCAGCCTTTTACATACGGGGAATTTGTATACTTTCGCACGAGCGGTCTCGGAACGCTTAATCATGGTGAGATCATTGAATCTCACCATCTTTTGCGTGAGCAATTAGATAAAACGGCTTATGCAGCTTATGTTGTTGAGCTGACGGACCGCGCGCTGCAGGATGATGAGGTCGGCAACTATCATTTTGAGCAGTTGAAGGCTTGCTTGTCAGCACTAGAGGAGGGCAAGGACCTGCAGATCGTGTCGCATCTGTATGAGATGCGGATGCTCGACTCAGCGGGCTATGCGCCCGAGTTCGACCAATGCGTGCATTGCGGCAATGTCGTAGGACCGTTTCGGTTATCGCCTTATGCCGGCGGCGTGTTATGTTCAAGATGCACAGGCAAAGATCCTTTCGCCATGCCGCTTAGCGAAGGGGCATATAAATTGCTGAAGTTATTTCGCAGATTGGATATGCGCAGGCTTGGCCAGATCCAAGTAAGACCGGAGACGAAGGCGGAGCTGAAGCTTTGCATGCGCAAATTAATGGATACGCATATGAGCTTGCAGCTTAAGTCGCGAAGCTTCCTCGATCAGCTTGATAAGCTCAGTCCGCCTGAGTAGCGTCTCCGTCTAGAGACCGAGACAGGGCTACTGCTGTCGATGGTTACATACAGCTGATCCATGCAGTATGCTTGATGATGTTGGTTGGCTATATACAAATGATGGAGGGAATGACATTATGTCAGCAAAACAAAGCAGACTAGGCTTCGTTGTCGCGGGCTTGCTGCTCGGCATTCTAGTCGCTTCGATCGATAACACAATCGTATCGACGGCGATGGCGACAATCGTGTCCGATCTTGGCGGTCTGGACAAATATGTGTGGGTAACTTCTGCTTATCTTGTCACCGAAATGGCAGGCATGCCCATTTTCGGAAAACTGTCGGATATGTATGGGCGGAAACGGTTTTTCGTACTCGGCATATCGTTATTTTTGATTGGTTCCGTATTATGCGGAACGGCGGAATCGATTACACAGCTTACGATTTATCGCGCGATTCAAGGGATTGGCGGCGGCGCTATGATGCCGATCGCGTTCGCAATCGTATTCGATATTTTCCCGCCGGAGAAGCGCGGGAAGATGGGCGGTCTCTTCGGTGCCGTATTCGGCACGTCCAGCTTGTTCGGTCCGCTTGCCGGAGCTTATTTGACGGAATATGTGAATTGGCGCTGGATTTTCTACATTAACGTACCAATCGGTCTTGTTGCATTGGCATTCATTATTATTTATTACAAAGAGTCTTTGTCGCATGCTAAGCAAGTAATCGACTGGTGGGGCGCATCGACGTTAGTCGGCTCGATCGTTTGCTTAATGTTTGCCCTAGAGCTGGGCGGCGCGGAATATGCTTGGGATTCCGTTCAAATCATCGGTCTCTTCGCAGCCTTTGCGGTTCTGTTAATCGCATTCTTCTTCGTGGAAACAAAAGCGAAAGAACCGATTATTGCGTTCAGCATGTTCAAGAAACGGTTGTTTGCCAGCAGTACCGGAGCAGGCTTATTCTACGGTGCAGCCTTCATTACGGCGGCACTCTATATTCCGATGTTCGTTCAAGGGGTCTTTGGAGGCACGGCCGTCAATGCAGGCCTAACGCTGCTGCCKATGACACTAGGCTCGGTATTCGCAGCGCAGCTTGGCGGTTTTCTTGCCAATAAGATTTCATACCGCAGTGTCATGACGTTATCGGCGGTTATCTTTATTACCGGCATTATACTGTTATCGACAATTACGCCTGATACGACGCGCTTCTTATTGTCGGTTTATATGTTCATTACCGGCTTCGGTATCGGTTTCTCCTTCTCCGTTCTTGGCATGTCGTCGATTCATGACTTCGATATGCGTCAGCGAGGAAGCGCGACATCGACGATGTCATTCGTGCGTTCGCTCGGCATGACAGTCGGCATTACGATCTTCGGCATCATTCAGCGCAATCATTTTACGAGCGGCATGGCCGAAGCATTCGCAGGCAGTGAAGGAAGCGGAGGTGGGGCGCCTATGACGGATAACGCACGCGAATTGCTTTCTCCGGAGAAGCGCGCAGAAATTCCAGCTCCGGTCATGGATAAGATCGTGGCTGCATTATCGGAATCGGTATCGGTCACTTTCCTATGGTCCATCGTTCCTGCCGGTCTTGCCTTCGTATGCGTCCTTATGATGGGAAATGCGGGCATGAAGGATCTGCTGGAGAAACGTGTACATGGCAAAGCGGTCATAGCGTCCCATAACGACGATGCGTCCCATAACGACGATACTCGCAGTCATTAGGCTAGAAGCCATTTAGTTGACATTGCATGGCAAACCGAATACAATAACTTAATATGTATATGGACTATGAAGGAAAAAGTAATCGTAATAATCGACGTGAATAGCGAGCCAGGGATAGTGAAAGCCTGGACGAACGATGACGATGAAGAGGCGTTCCTGAGTCTGAACGAACGAAAAGAGGGTTTGCTTCTCAATAAGCGAACCAAGTAGGGTGGAACCGCGGGATACAACTCTCGTCCCTACGTCTGGCAACAGGCGTAGAGGCGGGAGTTTTTTGTGATTCCAGTTACCCATCGCCTCTGCCGATGTCCAGCCACAGTCCGACAAAGGACAATAAACGAGGAAGAAGGAGACGGTTTTGATGAATTTTCAAGGTATGATATTGACGCTTCAACAATTTTGGGCTGAACAGAACTGCATTCTCGTTCAACCTTACGACACCGAGAAGGGTGCGGGTACGATGAACCCGATGACCTTCCTGCGATCGATCGGGCCAGAGCCATGGAACGTGGCCTATGTAGAGCCTTCGCGTCGTCCTGCAGACGGCCGTTATGGCGAGAATCCGAATCGGCTCTATCAGCATCACCAGTTTCAAGTGATCCTGAAGCCGTCGCCGGACAATATTCAAGAGCTATATCTGGAGAGCTTAAAGCGTCTCGGCATCGATGCGCTTGATCATGATATTCGGTTCGTTGAGGATAATTGGGAATCGCCAACGCTTGGCGCTTGGGGACTTGGTTGGGAAGTATGGCTGGATGGCATGGAAATTACGCAATTTACGTACTTCCAACAAGTTGGCGGCATTGATGCGAATCCAGTTGCTGTAGAGATTACATACGGCATGGAACGTCTTGCCTCCTATATTCAGGAGAAGGAAAATGTGTTCGATCTGGAGTGGGTTGAAGGCGTTACGTACGGTGACGTGTTCAAGCAGCCGGAGTTCGAGCATTCCAAATATACGTTCGAAACATCGGATTCGGCTATGCTGTTCACGCTGTTCAATATGTATGAGGAAGAAGCGAAGAAGACGATGGAGCAGAAGCTCGTATTCCCTGCATACGATTATGTGTTGAAATGCTCCCATACGTTCAATCTTCTTGATGCCCGCGGGGCAATCAGCGTAACGGAGAGAACGGGCTATATTACTCGCGTCAGAAACTTGGCACGTTCATGCGCTGCGACTTATCTGGAGGAGAGAGAACGTCTCGGATTCCCGTTGCTGAAGAAAGGAGTGGAGCACAATGGCTAAAGATTTATTGCTGGAGATCGGACTTGAGGAAGTGCCGGCGCGTTTCGTGCGCGGTGCAATGAATCAGTTGAAGGATAAAATGGTCAAATGGCTCGCAGAATCGCGCATCTCGCATGGCGAGGTTGAGGCGTTTGCGACTCCGCGCCGCTTGGCGCTGCTTATTCGAGATGTCGCTGAGAAGCAATCGGATATGAAAGAGGAAGCGAAAGGACCTTCGCGCAAAATCGCGCAAGATGAGCAAGGAAATTGGAGCAAAGCGGCTCTTGGCTTCGCACGCAGCCAAGGCGTAGAGCCGGAGCAGCTTTATTTCCAAGAGCTTGCCGGTGTTGAGTATGTATATGCTACGAAGAGCAGCATTGGATCGGAAACGGCTGGCGTGCTGCCGGAAGGTTTGCCGTCGCTTATTACATCGATGTCATTCCCGAAAAACATGCGTTGKGGCGCGCATGAGCTTCGTTTCGTTCGCCCGATTCGCTGGTTAGTCGCGTTGTTCGGAGCGGAAGTTATTCCGTTCGAAATTACAGGCGTGGCAACGGGCAACATTTCCCGCGGACATCGTTTCCTTGGCGGCGAGGCCGTTATCGAAGAAGCTGGTCAATACGCAGAGAAGCTTCGCGAGCAGCAAGTTATCGTTGATGTAGCCGAGAGAGAGAAGCTGATCGTTGCGCAGATCGAAGAGCTTGCAGCGGATAAGGGCTGGGAAATCGCCATTAAGGAAGACTTGCTGGAGGAAGTGCTGTTCCTCGTTGAAATTCCGAACGTATTGTTCGGCACATTCGATCCGGCATTCCTTCACATACCGCAGGAAGTGCTTATTACTTCGATGCGTGAGCATCAGCGCTACTTCCCCGTATTCAACAAGGAAGGCCAGCTTCAACCTAACTTCGTAACCGTGCGCAACGGCGACCGCAGATCGATTGAGCTTGTTGCAAAAGGTAATGAGAAGGTTCTTAGAGCTCGTCTATCCGATGCGAAGTTCTTTTATGAAGAGGATCATAAGCTTGAGATTGCTCAGGCACTCGCAAAGCTTGAAAATATCGTGTATCACGAGGAGCTAGGCTCTGTTGCGGATAAAGTAAGAAGAATTCGTGCAACGGCCGACTTGCTGAGCAACAAGCTCCAAACGGACAGCCAAACGGCGTCCGACGTCAGCCGTGCTGCGGATATTTGCAAATTCGACCTTGTTACGCAGATGGTCTATGAGTTCCCAGAGCTTCAAGGTATCATGGGCGAGGATTATGCTCGCAAGCTTGGCGAACGCGAAGCAGTAGCGAAAGCCATTAATGAGCACTACCAACCGCGGTTTGCTGGCGATCGCGCTCCATCGTCGCTTACTGGAGCAATCGTAAGCTTGGCAGATAAGATCGATACGATCGTTGGCTGCTTCTCGATTGGCATTATTCCGACCGGCTCGCAGGATCCGTATGCACTGCGCAGACAAGCGGCGGGTATCGTCCAAATTATTTTGTCGCATGGCTTGAAGCTGAAGCTTAGCGAGTTGTATGAGGCGGCTTTGTCCGTGCACGAAGCATGCGGTTTGAAACGCAGCAGTGCCGACATCCGTAAAGACTTATCAGACTTCTTCGCGCTGCGGATCAAAAACGTATTGTCCGAGCAAGGCGTACGCTACGACGTAGTCGATGCGGTTATGGCAACRGGCCTTGACGATCTTAGTCTTACGATTGAACGCGCAACGGTTATTCAATCGCTGGCTGCGGGCGAAGAACGTTCTGAATTCAAGCTGACTGTAGAAGCATTCAACCGTGTATGCAATTTGGCTTCCAAAGCAACCGTATTCGAAGTGTCGGCTGCGCTATTCGCCGAATCGGCTGAGTCCGAGCTTTACGCAAAATGGAAAGAGCTGCATGTTGGCTTTGAGGCTGCAGTTAAGGAAGGTAATATAGCGCAAGCGGTTCAACTGCTGTCTTCGCTGAAACCAGCAATTGACGCATACTTCGAGCATGTTATGGTTATGGCGCCTGAAGAAGCGGTTAAGAACAACCGACTGGCTACATTGGCAGCTATCGCAGGGGATGTATCTTCCATTGCTGACTTCTCGAAGTTAGTGTGGTAGCTTACCCGAAGTATATCGATCTGTTTGCCGCCGGACTTCCGGTATATTCGCAAAGGGGGATGATTGAATGTCTAATTCAACAGCAGAAGTAATCGTATATGTCATTTCTGACGCTGCTGGCGATACGGGTGAGCTTGTCGTTCGCGCAGCTATTGCTCAATTTCATCCGATTAACGCCGATATTCGCCGAGCGCCGTTTATTACCGACGAGCTTACGTTGTTGCGTATCATCGGACAAGCGAAGCAATGCGGAGCCATTGTGCTGTATACGCTGGTCATTCCCCAATTACGCGATAGCGTAAAGAAGCAGGCTGATGAAGCGGGAGTCGTTGCAATTGATTTGCTCGGCTCCTTTATCGAGACGCTGGAAGAACGGACAGGAAGAAAGTCACGCCAAGAGCCGGGGCTTAACCATGCGCTGGACGAGGATTATTTCCGTAAAGTAGAAGCGGTCGAATTCGCGGTGAAATATGACGATGCGCGCGATACCTCAGGCGTACGCAAAGCGGATATTGTTCTAGTTGGCGTATCCAGAACGTCGAAAACGCCGTTGTCCATGTATCTGGCTCATCAAAAATTTAAAGTCGCCAACGTCCCGCTCGTTCCCGAAATTAAGCCGCCGGCAGAGTTATACACGATTCCAAAGCATAAAATTATCGGCTTGACGATCGGCGTGCCTTATTTGAACATTATCCGCAAGGAGCGCCTTAAGGCACTAGGCCTGCCAAATACGGCACCGTATGCCACAACGGATCGGATCGAGAAAGAACTCGCGTACGCTGAAGATATTATGAAGCAGCTGGGCTGTGTGATCATTGATGTCTCGCATCGGGCCGTTGAGGAAACAGCCAGTCTCATTATGGAGCAGGTCAGACTGACTTAGCCACGTTGTTTATAGCAGCAGTATGCAGGATTTTTTCGTTATTTGCCGTATATAATAGTACAGTATAAATGTGAAAATCGAGAACGAGCGGTGATTCATGATAAAGGACAAGCCTAGGGCTGTTGTTGTCGATGCGGACGCTTGCCCGGTTAAGCAAGAAATTGCGGAAGCGACCAAATCTTTTCCCGTACGCGTCCTGATGGTCGCATCCTATGATCATCGGCTGGAAGCGCAGCCGGGAATTGAAGTCGTGCAAGTGGACCGCAGCGACCAATCGGTGGACTTGTATATCGTTAACCATATTACGACCGGCGACATCGTCATTACTCAGGACTTCGGTCTCGCTTGCATAGCCATTGGCAGAGGCGCGATCGTATTGTCGCCTCGCGGCGAGCAATATACGAATGACAACATTGATTACTTGATGGAACGCCGTCATGAGCTTGCCAAACGGAGGCGAAGCGGGGGTAAGACGAAGGGGCCGAAAGCGATGAATGATGCCGATCGTGAGCGATTTCAACAAAAGTTGACAAAAGTTTTACGAATTGAGCAGGAGAAACATGACGCATAGCGAATATTATTTACGTGTTACTAGGATGAAGGTGATGAACGATGACATTCGCAAAAATACCCGATGAGGTCATTAGCGAGATTTTGAAGCACAATGACATCGTGGAGACGGTCGGAAAATACGTTCATCTCACGAAGCACGGAAAATATATGAAGGGCTTATGTCCGTTCCATTCCGAGAAGACCCCGTCGTTCACCGTTACGCCCGAACGCCAAATCTTCTATTGCTACGGTTGCGGGAAAGGCGGCAACGTCATTCGTTTTCTTGAGGAGCTGGAGGGATATTCTTTCCCTGAAGCTGCTCGGGCACTAGCGGAGGATGCCGGCATTGCGGTACCTGACAGCTGGAGCTCAGATGATGGCGGGAGCAATAATCCGGAGAACGCCGAGCGCGCCAAGCTAATCGAAGCGCATGAGCTTACAGCTAAGCTATATCATTACATGCTGAACAATTCGAAGCAGGGCGTAGAAGCAAAGCGTTATTTGCGCGAGCGGGGACTAAGCGATAAGCTGATTGATCACTTCATGATTGGCTTCGCGACGGACGAATGGAATCGATTAGCAGACTTCTTAGAGAAGCGCGGATTTGACCTGGCCTTGATGGAGAAGGGCGGATTGTTATCGGCAAAAACGGATGGAAGCGGCTATGTGGATCGGTTTCGTAATCGCATCATGTTTCCGATATGGGATAAAGACGGCAAAACGACCGCGTTTGCGGGGCGCATTATAGGCGACGGACAGCCGAAATACTTAAATTCCCCGGAGACAATGCTTTTTACGAAGAGCAGAATCGTATATAACTTGCATCATGCACGGACAGCAATTCGCAAGAGCAAGCAGGCTGTTATTTTTGAAGGCTATATGGATGTCATTAAGTCATGGAGCGCTGGTGTCAAGAACGGCATCGCGACGATGGGAACCGCACTTACCAAGGAACATTGCGCCATCCTTCGCAGACAAGCGGAAGAGGCGATCGTCTGTTATGACGGCGATGATGCTGGACAAGCGGCTGCGTTCAAATCGATCCCGCTGCTGGAAGCGGCAGGTTTGAAGGTGACAGTGGCAATTCTCCCGAAGGGGAAAGACCCCGACGAATATATAGGTGAATACGGGCCGGACGCATTTCTGCGCGAGATCGTCGATCAAGCGGTATCCGTTACAAAATTTAAGCTTATATATTCAAGGAAAAACCATATACTGCTAAAAGAAGAAGGCAAAAAAAACTATCTGCTGGAAGCAATGGATATCGTAGCGGAGCTTAGCTCGCCCATTGAACGCGAAGTGTATTTGAAGGAATTGTCCCGCGAGTTCGATATTTCGCTYGAGTCTCTGAAGCAGGATTGCCATCGCAAGGTGCAGGAGCTGCAAAAAAAGAAACCGCAAGGGGATAATAACGACAATTCGTGGAATAATGGTAGAAATGAAAAGCGCCGTACGTCCGGACCTCCGGCTGTATTGCCTGCCTACACGCATGCCGAACGAAGGCTGTTGTACGTTATGATGCGAGACAAAGAGGTTGCTGAAGCCGTCCATAACCGAATCGGTGACGCATTTAACATGGAGGATCATGCGGCACTCGCTGCTTACTTATACGCTTATTATGCTCAAGGTCATGAATCGGATGCCAGCCGCTTTGTAGCTACGCTGCAGGATGATCAATTAGAGCGTACGGCGGCATCGATTCTCATGATCGACAGCGATTTTCCGTTTGATGAGACAACGATGAACGCTTATATCCGAGATATTGTTAGGGTACCGCAATTTAAGGAAATTGAACGCAAGAAAGAAGAAATGCTGCGCGCCGAGCGGTCAGGCAACGCTTTGCT
>NZ_JBFRGE010000051.1:0-45966 GCF_052115185.1 Paenibacillus sp. 2TAB19
AATGATTTCACCTTGGCGCATATCGAATGAAATGCCTCTAAGCGCTTGGAAGGAGCCGTAGTTTTTCGTTAGTCGGCTTACTTCCAGCAGCATTGCCGCTTGCGGCTTAGGATTGGTTTCGGTGGGAGCAGGAAGCTGTTCCATGGCAATAGCTGATAGATTCATGTTCATAGTCGCACCTCTTTGCGGCGAAGCAGCAGCTCAATCGCCAGAATAATCGTAATGACAATAATAGAGCCGACAATGGTAGCGGCTGAAGCATACCCGAAGTCCAAGTCTTCGAACGCCTTATTAATAGAGACGGGAAGCGTCATAAAATTCGGCGGGAACAAGATCGAGTTAACGGCAAGATCGAATACGCTTGAGCCGAAAGCCGCCAGTCCCGCAGAGAGCAAAGCGCCGCGAATAAGCGGGATAAGAATGAAACGAATCCGGCTGAAGAAAGATCCGCCTTGAAGCTGAGCCGCTGTTAATAAGCTATGCGGTACTTTGGCCATTGCTCCGACCATAAGCCGCGTTATGACGGGGATGGCGCCTGCAATCGCGGCAAGGACAAGAATCCATGGCGTGCCGTACAGCAGCAGGCCGATGGAAGAGAGCCAGCGTTGATTCCATACGAAAATATATCCGATGCCAAGCACGACGCCCGGAACGGCCAGCGTAACGATAGAGAATACTTCGATCGTCCGCTTGTAACGGAACTGCGAGTAGCTGAGCACATAAGCGACTCCTAGACCGACGAGCAGTCCTAGCAAAGCGGCTGCTGCCGCTATCATTAAAGAGTGGCCAAGCCCGCTGAGCAGCTCTTGCGAGCCTTCGAACAGCTTCCGGTAGTGATCGAGCGTCAAATTGCTCATTGATAGTCCGCCAGACTGCTGCTTCAGCAGCGACATCATGGCGTTTGCGCCGAACGGTATGCCAATAACGACGCATAAGAACAAGATGTTCGCGATCGCTAGCGGAGCCGCGTATTTGCCGGCGGGCTTCGGCACGGAAGGCACGGCGCGGGCAGACAGGAAGTCGAAGCGGGCGCGCCGCATCGCATAGAACTGGACGAACATGGCGATGCCGATCAGCACGACAAGGTAGAACGACAATACGCCGGCCATGTCGAACCGGATTGGCGACGTGTAGATCGCGGAATAGATCGAGTAAGGCAAGGTCGGAAACTTGTAGACGGCGGCGATAGAGGCCGGAAGCCCGAAGTCGCCAATCGTATCCATGAATACAAGCGCCGCTCCCGCAAGAAAGGATGGCATGAGCAGCGGTGCTTGAACGGTTCGCCAGACGGTGAAGGGCGTTGCTCCGCTTAACCTTGCTGCGTGTGACAGCTGATCGACCTTCCACTCCATGGCGGCATGTACGCTGAGATAAGCGAACGGGAACTTGCTAAGCGTCATAATGGCAATAAGTCCCATGGGCTGGAAGACGGCGTCCGTTACCCAATCCCATCCGAGCACACCTGCGGCGATCCCGTTGCCTGAAGCAAACAGTACCCAGCCTTGCGCCAATATAAAGGAAGGCGTGATGAGCAGCAGCCATACGGCACCGTCCAGCAGCTTGGCAGTCGGGAACGACCAAGCCGAGCGAATCATGGCGAGTACGCCGCCAAGCGTTGCGGCAAGAGCCGTTGTGCCGACACCGAGCAGAACGGAGTTCTCAAGCGACTTCTGCCAAAGCGGGCGGTGGAAAATTTCCAATAGAAGCTTAACGTCGCCTAGCTGCCAGCTGCCGAAGAAAACCCCGGGCAGCAGCACCTGAATCATGACTGCTGCCAAGGGATAGAGAACAAGAATGAACAAAATAATGCTGACGGACCATCCGAGACGATCCTTAATGATGTGTCCCATCGCTATTGCACGGACTGGTCGGCGAACCATTGCTTGATCGCCGCTTCATTCTCGGATGCCCATGCTGCTTCTGTAGCTACCAGCTTCGCTCCGGCAGCGCGATCCGCTTTCGGCTGTACGCCGTTAACGGACGGCTCGAAGTAGCTTTCCTCGCCTTGATCGATGAGCGCCTGCTGCGTCTTGGCATCAAGCAGAAACTCGACGAATGCTTTGGCTGCATTCGGATTTTTCGTATCCTTTTGGATTGCGGCTACGCGAACGGATGCAGGGGCTCCCTCTTCAGGCCAAATGATTTCGATCGGCTCGCCGTCGTTTTTCATTTTGTAGGCATTGCTTTCCTGCAAGGCAGCTACTGTAATCTCGCCTGATGTCAGCGCGCTAACGACGTTCGGGTTTTTCGGGTACACATGCAGATCGTTTTTCATGAGAGAATTAAAGTATTCCTTGCCGCCATCCAACGTTTTTTCATTGAAAAACCACGATACGAACGGATAAGCAGGCGCAGCGACGGCAGGGTCGGCCATGCCGAGCATGCCTTTGTACTTGGCATCTGCGAATGCTTCCCACGTACTCGGAGCATCTTCGGCTTTGACTTTGTCCTTGTTATAAACGATAACGCCTGCTGCATGCGCGCCGGTAGGGAAGTACCACTGCTTCTCCGGGACGAAAGCTTTCGCGAAGTCTGTCAGATTAGCCGCATTATTCGGTGTCCAGCCCTCAAGCAGCTGTCCGTTAGCCCCTAAGCTGTGGATGGACGGCATGGAGTCGAGCCAGAGTACGTCCCAATGGGGATTGCCTTTCTCTGCTTCGACACGGGACATAATCTCTGCGCCGTTGCCGACAACTACCTCGACTTTATAACCTGTCGCTTCTTCGAACAGAGGAACGATCATTTCATCAAAATCATTTAAGTAGACGGTCAGCGTTCCTGCGTCTTGGACGGTTTCGGGACTTGCTTCAGGCGCTTCAGTGGTCGGCGCGTTCGTTGCAGCCTCTCCCCCAGCAGCGTTGCTGTTGTTGCCGGCATTGTTCGTGCCGTTGTTGCCGCATGCGGCGATTACGATCATGACAGCTGCTAATAACAAGAACCCCAATTTACGACTCCACGTTTTATTCATTTTCTGTGTTTCCCTCCGATAATCTATTTTCGTACAAGTTAAATGTAGCAATCGTTTGTTAGACGGGCGTAAAGTAGAGTTTCAGATTTTATTAAATATGCTCTATGAATATTGATGTTCATATAGATTTTATCTATATTAAAATAAACGAAGAGAAGAAGGCTGATGGGGGCGGAATAATGAATGTGCAGCAGTTGAAAGTGTTTTTGGAAGTATGCGGGGGGAAGACTTTAGCCGAAACCGCGGGCAAGCTCGGACTCAAACAGCCGACGGTCAGCTTTCATCTGCGCAAGCTTGAGGAGGAGCTGGGTGTCGAGCTGTTCCGCAAGCGCTCGCGCAGCCTTCATCCGAACGATGCCGCCGCCGAGCTTCTCCCATACGCCAAACGGATCGTCTATCTCATGGACGAAGCTAAGCAGACGATGGCTGAGCGGCGGGAGCAAGGAGAAGGAAAGCTTAGGATCGGGGCCAGCTATACGCCGGCGACCTATGTGCTGCCGTCCTATTTAACCGAGTTCCGAAGCTTGTATCCGAAGGCGAGCTTAATGCTGAACGTGAAGCAGGCTGAATCGGTGCTTGCGATGCTGCATAATTATGAGATTGATGCGGCGATCGTCTCCCTTGGACATACGTATGAAGCAGGATTAATCGTACTCCCGTTATTGACCGATGAGCTTCAACTGCTCATGTCTCCGCAGCATAGGCTTGTGGATTACAAGGATATTTCAATCGACGATCTTCGAGAGGAAACCTTTCTCTTGCACGAGACAGGAACAACCTCGCGTACGCTGTCAGATGAGTGGGCTGATCAAGCCAAACTCCAGTGGTCAGCCGTTATGGAGCTGGGCGCGATCGAAACGATCAAGGAGGCGCTGAAGTGCAATATGGGCATCGGTATCCTGCCGCGCCGCAGCGTAGCGCGGGAGATTAAGGCCGGTGAGCTCGTCATGCGCGAGCTGCCAAGCTACGTGAATCGCAGGCAAATATGTCTAGCCTATCGAGACGAGGAGCAGTTATCGCCCCAAGTGCGTGCTTTCATCGAATATATGAGACAACGGATGAACGACAATGATAAGCTGTAGAAAATAAGAGTTAACGGAGGCGAATAGAATTGGGAAATATGGACGGAAAGCTGGTCATTGTAACCGGAGCAAATTCCGGCATGGGTTTCGCAACGACCGTTGAGCTTGCCAAGATGGGGGCTAAAGTCATTATGGCCTGCCGCAGCGAGGAGCGGGGCAAGCAGGCGCTGGAGCAGGCGCGCGCTGCTTGCGGAGGCGCCGAGATCGAGCTGATGTTATGCGATCTCGGCCACTTGGCCAGCATCCGCAGCTTCGCGCAAGCGTTCAAGGAACGTTATGGACGATTGGATGTGCTTGTGAATAACGCCGGCGTCGTTTCCTTGAAGCGCGCGACGACGAAGGACGGCTTCGAGTCGATGCTGGGCGTCAATCATTTAGGACATTTTCTGCTCACTCATGAGTTGCTAGATTTGCTGAAGGCCGCGCCGCAAGGCCGAATCGTCAACGTTTCTTCAGGGGCGCATAAGGCCGGCCGGATTTACTTTAACGATCCTTTCTTAACGAAAGGCTACAATGTGGCAAAAGGGTACGCGCAGTCGAAGCTGGCGAACATTTTGTTCACGAGGGAGCTGGCAAAGCGTCTTGCCGGCACGAATGTGACGGTTAATAGCGTCCACCCCGGAGCGGTAGGCACGAATATCGGCGTTGACCGGACGACGGGCTTCGGCAAGACGGTTCTCAGAATGGTGCGTCCGTTCTTCCGTACTCCGCTCAAGGGAGCGGATACCGCGATATACTTGGCCTCAAGCGAGGCAGGCGGAGCGTCGACGGGACTTTACTACATCGATCGCAAGCCTGTGCAAGTATCGAAGCGGGGCGCTGACCCGGAGCTTGCCGCTAAGTTCTGGACATGGAGCGAACAGCAGGTAGCGCAGTGACCCACCCCGGTGTTGAAGGCGTGCCGAATACGCGTAAGCTATATTTTAACTTGTAAAAGACGTCAAGGAGACTTCAATGCGAAAACAGTTGGCGCTTGCGCTGTTGATCGGATTCGTCGTTATTGCGTTTCCGATTTATTGGATTACGAATCAATTGATTAAATCGTCGATGTATCCATCGTCCGAAGCAGGCGTTCTTGATTTGCGAGAATGGGATTTTCAGGAGAACGGAATAGCTCCTCTCAAGGGCGAGTGGGAATTGTATAAGGAGCAGCTGTTGACGCCGAGCGATTTTCACAAAAATGGGGAAACGGCTTCGAATCCGGTCGCAGATGACATCGTAGAG
The DNA here is from genome assembly GCF_052115185.1 of Paenibacillus sp. 2TAB19. Lineage (NCBI taxonomy): Bacteria > Bacillati > Bacillota > Bacilli > Caryophanales > Paenibacillaceae > Paenibacillus > Paenibacillus sp. 2TAB19. Next base: position 5,275 of record NZ_JBFRGE010000051.1, read on the forward strand.
GTGCCGGGTATTTGGAATCATTACATGGCTCAGGCGGGGGAGACGGGAGCGGACGGGTATGCGACGTATCGGCTGCGTGTGATGGTGGAGGATCAGGGAGAGACGGTCTATGGCATTAAGACGAACAATATCCGCTCCTCCAACCGGATTTTCGTGAACGGAACGGAAGTCGGCGCCAGCGGCGTGCCTGGAAAGTMAAGCAAGCAAGGTACGCAGGACAACATTCCCTATGTAGGCGTGTTCACGGTAAGCGGCGGCGAAGTCGAGGTTATCGTTCAAGTGGCGAACTACAGCTATGCGTCGGGCGGCATGGTGTACGCCATCACCTTCGGCGACTATAAATCGATATTAAGAAGCAGGGATGCGAACGCCTTCGGCGATATTTTGACGGCAGTCTGCTTCATGGTGTCCATCGTGTATTTCTTCGTGCTGTACCGGCTGCGGAGACAGGAAAAGCAAGTGCTGTACTTGGGCGGCTTCGCGGTAGCGGCTCTTGTCTATGTGCTTACTCATGGAGAGAAGCTGATCGGCTTTATACTTCCTTCCGCACCTTACGAGTTGGTGCTGAGACTGCAGTTGATAGCGACTACACTCGTCTATTATTTCATCGTACATTACATAGCAACGGATTCTCCAGCGATGGCAAACAGACGCGTGATGCATATCGTGAAGTGGACAAGCGGCATTCAAGTGCTCATCGCACTTACGATCTCGCCTTTTTTGTTCTCCCAGTGGGGGACCGCGATATACATGCTTAATATCGGCCTATTTCTCTATGTCGTCTTTTTGATGGCTGGAAGCTTGCGCTTTCGTTCCATGAACGTGCTGTTCATGCTTATGAACGGTATCAGTATTATGGTCGTAGTCGCGGTTAACCTGATGAACGTATACGGTCTCATGGAGAACCAATTGCTTAGTTCTTACGGCATCTTGTTGTTCGTCATGACGCAGGCGTTTCACTTCGCATACCGGTATGCGGGTTCATTCCGCAAGGTGGAGCAGTTGTCCCAGAAGCTGCTAACGCTTGACGAACTGAAAAACGACTTTATGGCCAATACGTCGCATGAGCTGCGGACGCCCTTGCATGGCATCGTCAATATGGCATCGTCGCTGATGGAAGGCATCGCTGGGGACATGAATCCGAAGCAGCGGCATCATTTATCGATTATTATGGCTTCGGGCAAAAGGCTATCCTTGCTCGTTAACGATATTCTGGATTGGGCGAAGTTGAAGAACGGCGACGTCGTTCTCAAGCAAAGACATGTCGAGCTCCGATCAATCGTTTCCACGATTCTAGAAGTATTTCGTCATTCGGTCGGCAACCGGAAGCTCGAATGGGTGCAGCAATTGCCGGATGAATTGCCGCTATTACGGGCAGACGAGGATCGACTGCAGCAGATCTTGTATAACTTGATCGGCAACGCCGTGAAGTTCACGCGCGAAGGAATGATTACGATATCCGCCGATGTCGAAGGGCCCATGATCGTCATTACCGTAGCGGATACCGGTATCGGCATCGCGCCGGACCGGCTGGAGACTATATTTCTTTCCTTTAATGAAACGCTGCACATCGTAGACGACGTCTACAATCCTGCGGGAATGGGACTTGGACTTAGCATTACGAAGAAACTGGTCGAGCTTGGAGGCGGAACGATATGGGCGGAGTCGGAGCTTGGCAGAGGAGCCGTATTTAAGTTTACCGTGCCAGCTGCTTCATCCTCTGCAGTCGATGAGGCGGGCTACAGCGGCTACAGTGGCTACAGCCAAAGCCATCAACCGGCGATCATCGTTCCGACTCTGGAATCCGATTCATCAGTCGCAGTTACCATGAAGCAAGCTGCCGCATCGAAAGAGGAGGCCGCCAGAGGACTGGTCCTTATTGTTGACGACGATCCGATCAATTTGCAAGTGCTGCGCGATATTCTGATCATGGACGATTACGACGTCATTGCCGCCGAGACGGGTGCCGAAGCTCTGGTAATGTTGGACAAAACCGATCGCGCGGAGGTTGAATTGGTCATTACGGATTGGATGATGCCGGAAATGTCCGGCCTTGAGCTTAGCAGAACGATCAGGCTCAGATATTCGCTATCCGAGCTGCCTGTCCTGATGCTGACTGCACGTGGGCGGGCGGAAGAGATTGAGCTCGCCTTTCGTTCCGGAATCAATGACTTCTTAAGCAAGCCGGTCGAAGCAAGCGAGCTTCGTGCGAGAGTGCGAACGTTAATTGAGCTGCGGCGTTCCGCTCAAAACGCCGTGCGTACGGAGATKGCCTTCCTGCAGGCGCAGATCAAGCCTCATTTCTTATACAACTCGCTCAACACCATTATTTATATGTCGAAAGTAAATCCAAGCAAGGCAACACAGCTGCTTACCGAATTAAGCACTTATTTGCGAGGCAGCTTCGATTTTCAAAGTCATGATAAGCTTATTCCGCTGCAGAAGGAGCTTGAGTTGATCAAAGCATATTTGACGCTGGAAGGAGCTCGTTTCGAAGAACGTCTGCAAGTGCAATACGAGATCGAGGCGAGCCCGAATCTCCTGTTGCCCCCGCTTGCGATTCAGCCGATAGTMGAGAATGCGGTTAGGCATGGCATTATGCAAAAGGCGGCAGGCGGTACGATTAAGATTAAAGTATGGGAGTCGGAAGAGGCGCTTCATGTGCTTATATCGGATGACGGCGTAGGGATGTCGGGCGAGCAGCTTACGAATCTATTCGTAGAGAAGCCGGGTTCCGGCTCGGGCGTCGGTCTAGTGAATATTAATAGAAGACTGCGCTCGCTTTACGGAGAAGAACTCCATGTAGCCAGCGAGCCGCTTGTCGGTTCGGAAGTCGGCTTCAAGCTGCCTAGATCATCCATGAGAGATTACGAAGCGTCAAAGGGGGATCAAGATGTTAACCTGCATATTGGTAGACGATGAGAAGCCCGCGCTGTACCATCTGGAAATGCTGCTTGCAGCCGACGGCCGCTTCCGGGTTGAGGGGAAATATACGTCCGCGAAGGCGGCGCTGGATCATTTGGCTGAATCGCCAGTCGATGTAGCCTTTCTAGATATCGGGATGCCCGAGATGAATGGACTAGAGGCAGGCGCTTACATTGGCCAAATGCCGGGGGACATACGGATTGTGTACATAACCGCATACTCCCAATATGCGATCGAGGCTTTCGAGGTGCAGGCTTTGGACTATGTGTTAAAGCCGATCGAGGAGGAGCGGTTCGCCAAAACGCTRAATCAGATCGAGAAAAGGGTTCCGAGCCGCGAGACGATTTCATCGGATCGGCTTATTGTGCGCTGCTTCGGCGGTTTGTCACTTGAATACGAATCCGGCAAGACGCAGGTTCTGAAGTGGAAGACGGCTAAAGCGCAGGAGCTGTTCGCTTATATGCTTATGCAGCCGGATCGCTGGGTTGCGAAGGAATTGATATTGGACATGATATGGCAAGGCTATCCGTATGACAAAGCGTTGACCTATCTTCATACGTCCGTATCCCAAATCCGCAAGCTGTTCAAAGAGTGGGGGACAACGCTTGCGATCGAGTACGCTCTAGACAAATATCGGTTGGTGCTGGGTGAGGTCAAGGTCGACACGGCTGAATTCGACCTTCATTCGGACAGCTCCGAATCGATGATGTCCGAGATCGAAGTTGTTCATGTCGACAGAGCTCTTGCGCTTTATCGAGGCGACTATCTTGACGGACTGGACTATGACTGGGCGGAAATCTACCGAAGCAGATTGCTAGACAAATATATTCATCTCGTTACCAAGCTTGCAAGCTACGAAATAAGCCAAGGCCTCGTGAGGAAAGCAGTCAACAGGCTATTGTCCGCGCATGAGAAATCGCCATATTCCGAGGATCTATGCATGCTTGTTCTGGAAGGCTATGAGCGACTGAACGATTGGCAAGCTCGTCAGCGATACTACGAGTCATTCGTGGCGCTCATTCAAGACGAGCTTGATATTGGGCCTACTGAAAGTATGGTCCGCTGCTATGAGCAAGGGAAAATGATCAGGTCTTCTAACCTAAATGATTAGGTTGGAGGGCCTTTTTTTTTGTTTTAGAATCCATTTAGCGACCTTTGTTATACTGCTTTTACGATACTGGAAGAGAAGCTTGCGGCGGAAAGCCGCCATGCAACAGTAACGATTCCGGCAATAACGGAGCGGATGTTATGGTAGGTCAATTCAGTGGTCAAATGGTCAACCAAAGGAAACAAAAAGAGACAATTCTTGTTATGCATTCCGATATAGCATCGTATATGCTGCCGGTGAGTCAGATTAAGACAGCCCCTCTATTGAATCAGTTCGGGAAGAAGACCAAACTTCAAGAAATCGTGTTTGAGGTTGAAATCGCCGCCTCGACCGCGGAATCGGAACAGCTTGCCGAACAAGCGGCAATCGCTGGCGAATTTACAATCCTCGTGCATCCTAACCATTTTACTGTAAAAGCAACCTATCGCAACAAAACGATCGAGGTGACCTCGTTCGAGTCTTATGTGGAAAGAACGATTGCAGTGCCGGAAGGCGTTGATTGTTCGCAAATAACGACTGCTGTCGTCATCGAGGCGGACGGGGATACCCGCCATGTGCCGACGAAGGTCGTTGTCGAGGGCGGCAAGTATTACGCCAAAGTGAACAGCTTGACGAACAGCCGGTTCGTGCTCGTAGGGCATTCGGCCCAATTCGCCGACATGGCGGGTCATTGGGCGAGAGAAGCCGTGAATGATCTGGGTTCGCGGATGATCATCCAAGGCAATAGTTCGGGATGCTTTAACCCGAATCAATCGATCACGCGCGCTGAATATATCGATGCCATCGTGAAAGGTCTTGGGCTGAAGCCACAAAGCGGCATAACTCCGTTCCCGGACGTTAACAGCGCGGATTGGTTCAACTGCTCGGCTAACACGGCGTACACCTATGGCTTGATCAGCGGGCTCGCGGACGGCAAGTTTCATCCTGCGGACTTCATTACTCGCGAGCAAGCTTTTGAAATCATAGCGAAAGCAATGAAGCTGACAGGGCTTAAGGCGAAGCTGGCTTCCGCTTCCGATTCCGCTGAACAAACATTAAGTGCGTTCATTGACGCAGGCCTGATCTCGGGTTGGGCGAAGAGCAGCGTCATCGACTGTCTGCAAGCAGGCATTATTGTCGGCATGACGGGTACCGAGCTGGCTCCAAAAACCTATATATCCAAAGCAGAGGCAGCCATAATCGTCCGACGATTGCTTATGAAGTCCGGGCTTATCTAGGCGGGCAACGGGTCCTGGATGCTGGCGAGCTATCCCTTCTCAACGGTCCTTGTTGAACGGGGTAGCTCTTTTTTAAAAATATAAGAAAGTATAAAATTGTACGCTTATACTAGGCTTATATTTCATCCGCGAAACGTTAGCTTACGCCGCCAGAGGACGGCGATAGCCGTTTACGCTTGTCATGAGAAATGCGTAGAATATTTGCAACTAGAGGTGAACGGAAAATGTTATCTTTCGAACCGTTAAGGAAAATCATTGCTTACCGAAATATTAAAATTACAGATATCGTGAACGAAGAAGGGATGTCATCGACGACTACCGCAAAAATAAATAAAGATAAGCCGATAGCATTTGAAACGATCGATCGGTTTTGCGCCATGCTCGGCGTTCCAGTTAGCGATGTACTGCTGTTTGTTGATGCAAAAGGCAATCCCGTAACAAACGGTGATAACAACATCGAGCAATTGAAGCAAGAAATTATGGAATTAAGACAGCGAGTGGCGGGACTGGAAAAGGCAAACAAAGATCTTGAGCAATACAAAGCAGCAAGAACGGAAAGCAACGGCAAGAACGGTATTCCGGGGACAACGAATAGACCGAACCGATTTATTGTTTTGGAGCTCAGAACGATTCGGAGAAAGTCTAAGCTGACTCAAGCCGAACTATCTGAGGCTATAGGCATAACGGGCTCCTATCTGGGGATGTTCGAACGGCAGGAGAAATATATGAACGATGAGCATCTCGCTGCTTTGAAAAGGAAATTGCCGATTCCGGAAGAGAATATTATAGAGATTGTATAAAAGGATTGGATTGCTTGACTGCGGCCGGCATTCTGTTGAAACAACTTGTTGCGCGATGCGTAATAAAACAACAGGTCATACAAATGCTGGGAGTTTCAATAAGCCGGGAGGTTTAGCGCATGGACAAGCAATCTGAAATCAAGCTAATCATGGAGGAATTGAATCTACTGACCGATCAGCTCCGAAGTCAAATCTATCATATGCTGGAAATTGAATTCAATTGGCAGGGTGAGATTACGGAAACGGTGCTTCTAGAGTGGGAACCACCTAAGCTGCATACGCTGTTCCAGGTGATGAAGGGCATTCAGATGACAAGGGAATATGTGCCTGATATCATTCAAGCTTACGCCAGCGTAGACAGAGACAATCTTTCGAACAAAGTGAAATTCGGCCGGATAAGCAATGAAGATAAGCCGGTTCTAGAGCCTCCCCCAGAGGTTCATGGCCAATATGGCAAGTATACTGTACCGCAAACCGTGATCCGTCTCTACGAGCTCGAGCTGGAGCTTGGGCGTGATATGGATTTGAAGCTGGGCCTGCTCATGCAGAAGCAGGACTTTCGTTACCCTTGCACGCCGCCCGATTTTATCCCGTTCGCAAGTCCAGGAGTGGATGGCATTCATTATTGCTTCGTTACTGACTTCGGTACGGCGGGCGACTTGGAGAACGCCTATATTGCCGTTGTCTCTCCTATGGATTTCGACAATGAAATAGCGATAGTTGCCAGAAACATAGAGGAATTTCTCCGAATTGTATGTACAGACCGCAGTGTGCTGTACAACAATTATCGATCGGGTCAAGCGTATTTGGCCGACGTTCACAAGCGGGCGCCAGAGGAGATAAATGAAGGGCAGCGATATGCGGTGAACCGACTCATGGGAATATTCGGCATCRAGGCCATAGATGATCTTGCCTCGCATATTGACGAGGTGAAGGCTGAGCGTGCAGCTCGCGTTCGGCGGCACACGTTGGATTCGGTAGGCGTTATGCCGTTATCCGGTTCGAGCGAACAGCCCCTATCGGCAGTAGCTAACGATGCGCCGGAAAGCGCCGAGCTGCTGCAAACCGCTTTCGAACAAGCCGACGCGGAGACGAAGCTTGCGACCATTCGCAATCTCCAGTACAAAAAAATCATTCCCGATGACCGCAAAATGTTCTTATTATGCATGAGAACGCTCGCTAATCTGGGCTTGAGCCATGAACGGAATCAATTGCGCAAAATCGGCGTACGAGAGTAACGGCGTAGAGCAGTGCTCCTGACAATTCGAAAAACATAGGAAGAGATTATCCCTAAACGGAACGTCCAATTGGACGATAGGGGTAACCTCTTTGTTTGTATTTGCTCGAAGCCTGGGTTATAGCCGGGTCCAATATCATTCGCAATAAGTTAACCAGCCGTCCCGCTGGCTAGCTGGCGAATGCGTTCGCCCGCAAGACCGGTGAAGATGCCGCCATGATAACAAATGACAGTGTCTATATCGTATTGTGCAAGCTCAGATATGGAGCGACAGGCTTGCTCATAATCCGTGCATAGACTCGGATCAGGAAGCTGCAGTTGTCCATCAACGACCCTGAGCGCATCGGCAGCGATAAGCGTCTTGCTCGGTCTATGATAGAGGCTAATGTGGCCTGGTGTATGCCCAGATGTGCTGATGACGACGATACCGCCGCAGTAAGGGAGTTGCTCCCCGTATTCCAGTACGGAATCGACTGAAGCCGAAGGAGGATGCTCAAGCGTTTTTCGAAATGCGGATCTCCATTCTTCGGGCACTTCCGGAGGAAGCGAACGGATAGCATGCTCGATCGCGGCCTCCGTAATTTTGATCAACCTCCGTTCACCTTGAATGTACGGTATTTCTGGAGCGGAAGCATATACAACGGGCTTATGCGAGAGAGCAGCCCTAATCGCCGGCAAACCTCCGATATGATCAAGATCCTGATGCGTTACAATAATGCGGTTCACCCGATCGATTGGAATACCAACTCGCTCTAATTCGTCTCTCAGCAGCGGAAGTTGTCCGGGAAACCCGGCATCGACCAATATGACGTTCTCCTCGTCCCACAACACGGTAGGAAAGATCGTTTCCGTCTTGCCCATCATCTCGGCCGAAATAGATAAGGCCTGTATCCCGCTTTGTTGTTGCATGCAAAAAAACCTCCCTAATCAGATGTTGAAGAATCACGGGCTGATCCGTGTCTTCATGCAAGCATAGAACATCATATCAGGAAGATAATTTCGTGTAAACTGTGAAATTTTTTATTATACCACAAAAATAATTATTTGTCAATATACATTATGATTTAAAAAGGAGTCATTTGTTAAAAGCGGAGGAATGTCGAATAGAAACGTGCATCAGCTCAAAAGCGACTTCGGTTGTCACTATCACCTATTGAAAGGATCGATATATGCAGAAGTTGCTTTTTGTATGCAGTCGCAATAAATGGCGCAGTCTGACGGCGGAGACGATCTTCCGAGGCGTTGACGGAATCGAGGTCAAGTCGGCAGGAACAGAAGAGCAAGCCCGAGTGAAGGTGAATGAAGGCCATATTGGCTGGGCAGATGTTATTTTCGCGATGGGGAAGAAGCATGTTAGGCGGTTGCAGGATAAGTTCCCGTATGCTCTAATAGGCAAAAAGATCATATGCCTCCATATCCCTGACGAATATGGATATATGAATGAAGATTTGATTGGCCTCTTGCAATCGAGCGTAGGCACGTATGTTACGTTGCCGTCCGAACGAGGAGAAGCACAGTGAATATTTAATTTTATTCGTTTATTACCAGCTCATTAAATCATTATTCATTATACTAAAAGGTGAATTCAATGAAATGAGGTGTGTCTATGAACCAATTCCTAATTCGAAGCTTAAAGGACAATGACMCTTTAACGATATCYGACGCTTTTGCAAGTCAAGGCTGGCATAAGCCCGTAGAACTGTATGAAAAATATGTGAATGAGCAGGCTGGCGGACTTCGCGAGACGCTGGTGGCGGAAGCAAATGGTCAGTTTGCCGGTTACGTGAATATCGTATGGATGTCGGACTATGAATATTTTAAGGAGCGCGCCATACCCGAAATTCAAGATTTCAACGTATTAATCAAATATCGCAGACTTGGTTACGGAACGCTGCTGCTCGACAGAGCCGAGGAAATCATCGCTCATCGTTCAGAGCTTGCCGGCATCGGGGTAGGGTTGTTCAGCGACTACGGCGCGGCTCAATCGATGTATGTAAAGCGCGGATATGTTCCGGATGGCCAAGGAATCTATCGGAACGGCGAGTATTTGCGATATGGACAGCAGACAGTAGTAGACGATGACCTCAATCTTTATTTTGTAAAAAAGCTATAAGTGCGAACCTTTTCCCTCAGACCATCGTCTTAATGGTAATCATGTACGGGAATTTGCGTCAGATCAACCTGCAAGTTCTTGGCGATGACATCGAGTATCTGTATGGAAAGCGGGGGGTTCGAATGAGAAAAGGGTGGACCTGGGGGCTTGTCGTTCTAATTGCGTTAGCAGCAATAGGGATGTATGTGTTTCGGATAACGGAAGACGAAGTTGTCGCTAACCGAATGCTTGACTTTGAACAGGTAGAGCCGGGTACAGAGATGATATGGAATTCCAAGGATGATATCCGCGTGTTCGAATATGCTGTCCGTTTCGCGAAGAAAAATCGAGGTGTCGTCGATATCAGCGCGCCGCCTTACTCTTTTAAGCTGCATGGAGAAACCTATCTGCTGTATGCATTGCCAAAATATGACGTGGTACAGTTTATAAACAGTAAAGCGTCCGGCACCTTGTATACGGTAGGAAAGTCGTCAGCGAAGAAGCTAAAGGCGTTGTTGACGGAGGCTGACAAGACCGGTTTTGGCGTGCCGACTCCCGGCTCGAAGGCCTACATTGGTTATGAGTAACCCATTAAAAGAACGTATTGATGCATAGAAGCCGAACGCCGGTCATCCAATGATGACCGGCGTTCGGCTTCTATGTTTAATTAGGCAGGCACAAACTCAACATCAATCTGAAGCACTTCGGAGCGGCTGCCGATACGGACCGGCGGACCCCAGAAGCCGAATCCGGAGGAGACGATGGCGTGCAGGCTGCCTTTCTTCAGGTAGCCCCAATCAAGCTCGAACAGTCGCTTCGTAACKAGGTGGTTCGGCGCCATTTGGCCACGATGCGTATGGCCCGAAAGCGATAGATCGATGCCATTCATAGCGKCGTTCGTTAGATCCGACGGCTGATGATCCAGCATAATTAGGGGCAGCGTGTTATCCAAAGGCGAGACGAGCTCGCTGATTGGAAGACGCCCAGCGCTACCGGCTCTGAATCCGGCAGAAGCTTTGTCTTTGCGGCCAATAATATAAAAGCTGTCGGCGATAAGCGCTGTCTCGTCCATCAATACTCGAATACCGATCGCATCCATCGCTGCTACAAATTCGGGAACCTTGCCTCCGATGTATTCGTGGTTGCCGGTTACGGCGAATACACCTAAAGGTGCATCAAGCTTGCCTAACGTATCCGCCATCTTATGGCGAATGAACGGCTCGATATCGTCGTCGAGTATGTCGCCGGGCAATAATATAATGTCCGGGTCAATCTGCTTGACCTTGCGGATCAGGCGCTGCAGATGGCCGTTGCCGATTGTTGTGCCTAGATGTATATCGGAAGCCATCGCGATGCGAAGCTTTTGCCTGTTGCCAGCTTGCTTCGGAATTTGCACCTTGTAGTGGCGAATGACAGGTGACCAGGCATTGCGAGTACCTACGATCAATAGAATCAGCAGCACGAACAATGCGATACTGCCAGTACCTATGACATAAGCGTCGCGCTCTGCTCCGCCTAGCTTGAGCAGGAGGGCAACGATATCGGCAACAGGGAATAACAGTACGCCGTACTCTAGAATCGCGAACCAATATGAGCCAACGAGCTTAAGCGGTCCCGCGATCGGCTTTAGCAATGTGGTTTGTCCTACTCTTCCAATAATAAAAGCGAGAGCAAGCAGAGCGACGATTACGCTGTATATGCCCGCATGATTCCAATCGTATAAGGCAGACAGATAGACCCAGCCGTTCCATCCAAGATATAAGGACAAGCCGCCATAGAATAACAATATTCCGATTAACGAAACGATAAAACGACGATTCATTTTTGCAACGCTCCCTGCGAGCCCGTAGGCGATTGATAATAGTAGGAATGAAACTGAAACTACTATATCATATTGGCTATACCACCTCCAAATAGGATAGAGCAGCAGGCGGCATTGCTTATATGCGGGTGATTGGATACGATATTCTATAGCAGAAAAGATAAAGCGTCCGGCAATTGCCGAGAGATTCATTACGACGAATAAAGGAGAGATCGGCATGACTTTATTGACAATTGCTGAGGAGCAATGGAGGGCAGCGGTTCACTTCATGAATGAAGAGGCTCGCCCGCTGGAGAAAGCATTGTATGCGTATGAATTCGAAGACGGACCGAAGAGCGCGGTTACGGAGCAATTGGCCAAGTTTCAAAATAAAGACGGAGGGTTCGGCCATGGTCTTGAACCGGATGCGCGTTGCGCGGTTTCATCTGCCTTGGCGACTACGGTTGCGCTGCAGTATTTGGTATACATCAAGGTCGATTACAAGGAGCCGCTCGTACGGGAAGCAATACGTTTCCTAATCGAAACGTATAATACGGTACAACTTGGCGGATGGGACATCGTGCCTCGCGAAGTTGAATCCGCGCCTCGCGCTCCGTGGTGGAATTATAACGAGCAGCATGACGGATGGGGAAATCCGGCAATCGAGATCGTTGGTTACTTCCATCGATACTCCGAATTAGTGCCTGCCGCGCTTCTCGACGAGCTGACGCAGCGTGCCGTTACATATTTAACCGAGAAGTCCACGAGAAAAGATTTTCACGAGCTATTATGCTGTCTGCGATTCGCTGAGCAGGTGCCGCCCTCGGTGATGAGTGAGGTCAAGCCGGTATTGGACGAGATGGTTGGAAGCTGCGTTTCCGTTAAACCGGAGCAGTGGGAAGGCTATTGCCTTACGCCTGTTCAGGCGGCAAGTTCGCCGTCGAGCCTTTATTACGGGCAGTTGAAGGAAAGCGTRGAGCTGTATTTGCCTTTTATGTTGACGAAGCAGCAAGACGACGGTGCATGGTGGCCAACTTGGTCATGGGGACAATATGAAGACACTTGGCCCGAGGCGAAGCAGGATTGGAAAAGCTTTATCACGTTCGATGCGTTGCGCATGCTGAAGGCATATGGTATCGTGACGAGATAATTGCATCATAATCGTTATAAAAAGACGTCAGGAATGGAGCGTTAGACAGCATGAAATCGTTAGTATTGGCAGAGAAACCAAGCGTTGCGAAAGAAATTGCGCGCGTGCTTGGCTGCGGACAGAAGCATAAGAGCTATATGGAAGGCCCTAAATACGTCGTAACTTGGGCGCTTGGTCATCTTGTAACACTCGCCGAGCCGGAGGATTACGATCCGAAATACCGCAATTGGAATCTCGAGGACCTTCCATTACTGCCCCAAAAGATGAACTTGAAAGTGATGAAGGAGACGTCACATCAATATAAGGCTGTTGCCCAGCTATGCAAGCGGCAAGATATTAACGAGCTTATTATCGCCACCGACGCAGGTCGCGAGGGGGAGCTTGTCGCGCGCTGGATTATGGAGCTTGTCCATTGGCGCAAGCCGTTCAAGCGGCTTTGGATTTCTTCCCAGACCGACAAGGCGATCAATGACGGCTTCAATAGCTTGAAGCCAGGCAAGGACTATGATGCTCTGTATGCATCGGCTGTATGCCGTGCCGAGGCGGATTGGCTGATCGGGCTTAACGTAACGCGGGCGCTGACGACTAAATACAACGCACAGCTGTCCGCAGGGCGGGTTCAGACGCCGACTTTGTCCATTATGATGGATCGCGAGCGCGATATTCAGCAGTTTAAGTCGCAGCCTTATTGGACCGTGGGTGCAGATCTTGATGGCTTCTCGGCTATGTGGCGCGAGCAGGATGGCCATGATGGACGGCTGTGGAGCAAGGAAGCTGCCGATGCAGTAGTGGCAGCCATCGGGAAGTCGGGCAGCGGCAAGGTGGAGAACCTACGCACGGTTGAGAAGTCGGAGCTGCATCCGCAAGCATATGATCTGACAGAGCTGCAGCGTGACGCGAACAAGCGGCTGGGCTTCTCGGCTAAGCAGACGTCCAATGTGCTTCAGAAGCTGTATGAGCAGCATAAGCTGGTCACTTATCCGCGAACCGATTCGAAATATTTGTCCAGCGATATGGTGCCTACGTTCAAAGGGCGATTGGAGAGTATTGCGGTAGGTCCTTATACGGCGCTTGCCCGCAGGCTGCTTAGAGGACAGCTTCCAGTAACAAAGCGGATTGTCGACGACAGCAAAGTGACGGACCATCATGCGATTATACCGACGGAGCAATTCGTGAATTTATCCGAGTTAAGCAATGATGAGCGTCGTCTCTATGACTTGATCGCGAGACGTTTCATTTCGTTATTCTATGGTCCTTACAAGTACGATGAAACGAGCGTTACGCTGGCTGTCGGTCAGCATCGCTTATATGCCAAAGGCAAGACGCTGAAGGATGCGGGCTGGAAGGAAGTGTACGGCACTGCTGCCGATGCGAATAGCGATGATGATGACGAAGACGACTCCGATGGGTCTTTCAGCGCCAAAGCCGATAAGCAGCAATCGCAATTGCTTCCGGCGTTAACGACCGGGCAATCGGTAGCCGTGAAGCACGGGAAAATCAAGGAGCTGCGGACGTTGCCTCCTGCGAGATATACAGAGGCGACGCTGCTGACGCAGATGGAGAAATACGGACTCGGCACGCCTGCTACGCGCGCGGATATTATTGAGAAGCTGCTGTCGAGCGATACCATTGACCGTTCACAGAATCGTCTCGTACCGACAGGCAAGGGCAAGCAGCTTATTGAGCTGGTTGTTGACGCCCTTCGCAGTCCGGAGATGACGGCGAAGTGGGAGCTGGAGCTGGAGCGGATTGCCCAAGGCAAAGGCAATGCGGCTGCCTTCATGAAGACGATCCGCGAGCAAGCGTCGAAATGGGTATCCGAGGTCATTGCTGAGTCGAAGGAGTACAAGCCTCATAACGTGACGCATTCGAAGTGTCCGGATTGCGGCAAGCCATTGCTTGAGATTAAAGGCAAGCGTGGCCGTTCGCTCGTATGCTCGGATCGGGAATGCAGCTATCGCCGCTCAGCCGACCCCGTTCTGCTGAATAAGCGTTGTCCGCAATGCCATAAAAAGATGGAGATGCACACGGGCAAGGCCGGCAAATATGCGCAGTGCAGACCATGCAACGTGATCGAGATGCTGGAGGATAAGGATGGCGGCGGCCGCATGAACAAGAGGCAGCAACAGAAGCTCGTCGAGCAATTTAGCGACAAAGCGCCGCTTACGAACAGCTTGGCCGACAAGCTGCGAGCCGCGATGGAGCAGAAGGGCGAGTAGCCCTGTGTCTTGAGCAAGAAAAAATAGCAAGCTAAGAAATCCCTGATATCCCGCCACGTCGGGAAGCGGGGATTTTTTATTGATCTATTTCAACGATTTAAGGTTTTCTCACTTTACAAACCGACCGTCGGTCTGTAATATGGGAATAAGAAACAATTATGTGAAGGGGGCGAACAATGGTTGGTATTACGGGAAACGCAACATATAGGCAGTTGCTGGAGACAGCAGAGCGACTGATCGCGGAGCATGGCTGCCGAAACACGACACTGCAACAAATCATGCAGACGACGGGATTATCCAAAGGAGCGATCTATCATTATGTGAAGAGCAAGGAGGAGCTGTTCGGACTGTTGCTTACATCGCAGGTCGAAGCGATCAATGAGTCTTTTCAACGTGCGGTAGAAGAGCAAGGCAATCTGACGGCACCGCTAGCGGCGATTGCCGAAGGGCTGACGAAGCTTCAAGAGAAAGATAGCGTCGTGAATCAGATCATTATTTATTTGCTGGCCCAGAAGGATAAATCAGGCGTTGTCGCTTTACTCCAGCAGTATCACGAGCGCTCTGCGGCTGCGGCCTTCAGTTGGATCGGTATGGGGCAACGGGAAGGTGTTATTAATCCAAAGGTTGATGCCCGCAAAGCATCCGAACATTTCGTCATGTTGTCTTACGGCATGTGCATGCGCAATATGATGATGAGCGAGGCGGGAGAGTCGTCCGCGCGGTCGTTCGAGAAAGAAGATTTTTATAACCTTATGCTTCAAACGTTAATAATGAGCGGAGGATGACGATGGACAAACTATTCGTATTTCTGCATGTTCTTGGAGCGGTGCTTTTTCTAGGCAATATTATTACGACCGCCTTCTGGAAAGTCTCGCAGGATCGTTATCCTGCACCTGAATCGACTCATCGAATGGCGGTAAGCGTCATGAAGGCCGATTACGTATTCACTATTCCGGGTATCGCTTTGATCGTTGTATTCGGCATTCTTACCGCCCATGCATACGGCTATTCGCTTGCGGAGTGGAATTGGCTTACAATGTCGATTGGTCTTTTCGCGATCTCTGGCATCCTATGGGGAACCGTGCTGCTCCCTTGCCAATTGCAGATGGTAAAGCTGAGCGAGCAAGGACTGAAGACAGGTCAACTTCCTGCACAATACAGTCTCGTATCGAAGCGTTGGAATGTGTGGGGGTCGGTGAATACGATCATACCGATTATCGTCTTGTTTCTGATGGTGGTGAAACCTTAATGACAGGACCGTAATAGAAAGGTGCAAGAAAGGCTCTTAACCTACTGCAATCATCCAAGAGACATGTGTATCGGCGGCATATGCTATAGATGATAAGGTAGGAAAGGAGCTTGATAGAGTTGGGCGTTCGCAKAGGCAGGCATATTACGGACAAATGGGCCAAAACGATCGCGTTGCTGTCGCACCCGAGAGTGAGTCCGCATATCCCGCTTACGAAGCCGTTCGGAGCTGAACAATTAAGATCGATGCTGGATACGTACTGGATGGTTGTCATCAAACCGGTTAACGGCTCGGGCGGAGTAGGTGTTATGAAGGTTAGCAGAACGCCAACGGGTTATGCGCTCTCTTACTTAACAAGGACGAGATATTATACGGACTTCAGGAACTTGCTGGCGGCGATAAACAAACAGCGCAAGGGTAGGCCGTATCTCGTGYAACGAGGCATCTTTCTTGCCGAAGTAAGCGGCAAGCCGGTTGATTATCGGGTCAAATATGTGAAGACAGGCAGCAAGTGGAGAATCAAAGCGTTCGTTGGAAAAATGGCAAGACCGGGACTGTTCGTGACGAATATTCGCCAAGGCGGTACACTTATATCGGCAGCCAAAGGAATTGCCGCTTCTTTCTCTGACAACCTCGTAGAAGCGAAGAAAAGCAAGATGCGCGAACTTACGATTCTTGCAACCGAAATCATAGAGAATCGTTTTCCAGGAGTTAGCAGGCTGGGTTTCGACTATGGTATTGATAAACAAGGGAAGATTTGGATTTTCGAGGTGAATACGAGACCGCAATAGTCATTTGGATATAGCCGGGCATATGAGGAAGGACGGGCGCAGGCAGCTCGGAATTCCTTATTTGTGTTGTCGGGACGACTAGGTGAAAAGTCCGAATACATCTATTAACTAATGACGTTAATATATTCCATTAATAGAGTTATAGATTTCAATTAAAGTTTTTTATTAAGAAGAGTAAGGAAAGCGCCTGTGGATAACTCTATCCACACTATCCACGCCGTAATTCCTCATATTTCGACTCGTATACACACAGTATACACACAGTATCCACAAGCTTATGTGAATAAATGGGACTGTTGTCCTTTCAAATAGTGCCATGCTACTATATAGAAGAAATATCGAAGGAATAACCCCTTATAAATCTTTTATTTGAAGAAAGGGTGTGCAGGTATGGAGTTGCTTTCTGACGAAATGCTCGTCGACACTTATTTTGCAGCAATCCAGTACAATCTGGATCAAGAATTTATCCGTATGCTTGCGATGGAATTGAAGCGCCGTCAGGTTAATCCGGATTCCAGTAAAATTACGGCATAGTTTCAGTCTTGCAAGCGGCGCTAACAGATGCAGCTTAAATCCACTCGTTAACCAATACCTCGCTTGTCTGCTGGCAGGCTGGGCAATATATAATATGGTTGCAATGGGCGGGGGGAGCTTCCAGCCGTTGATAGGATTCATTCGCGAATGGTTCCTGAATGGGCTCGTACGGGGCATAAGGTCCGATCCAATCGGTGACTCGGCCTCCGTCGATTAACTGTCCCTTACAGGAAGAGCAGCTTTCTTGAATGGACGCAAGCCCGTTGCACACCGGACATAACATAAGGGTATCCTCCTTGGCTCGCCGCGCATGCTAATGCGTAAGCGAATGATTGACTTAGCCAAGGTTAGGATACCCTTTTGTACAATTTATAATAAAGGTTTAGAGCTTCATATTGCTGCTGTGACCCGGTGACAGCTTGGCGCTAGGGTCCACGTACACTTTGGCATTGTTGATCGCAGTAGGCGCTTCGCCGAATCCGACGGCAATCAGCTTCAGCTTACCGGGATAGGTGGTAATATCTCCAGCCGCGAAGATGCCCGGAATGTTCGTCTCCATGCGAGTATCGACGGTTATTGATCCACCCTGAATATGAATTCCCCAATCCGCGATAGGTCCAAGTGAAGATACGAAGCCGAAGTTGACGATGACAGCATCGACATCAAGCTCAGTGGTCTCTTGCGTCTTCACATTCGTAAGCGTTACTTTATCAATGCGGCTTTCGCCGTGAAGTTTCGTAATTTCAGTAGGGGTAACGATCTTAACCGTTGAATTCATTAAGTTCTCGACGCTATGCTCGTGCGCGCGGAACTTATCTCTGCGATGTATTAGCGTTACGCTCTCAGCTATCGGTTCAAGCATAAGCGACCAGTCCACGGCCGAATCGCCGCCGCCGCTTATAAGCACCCGTTGACCTTTGAACCTTTGGAGATCGCCAACAAAATAATGCAGGTTCGTTTTCTCAAACTGGGCTGCTTCCGGCAACTCAAGACGGCGAGGCTCGAATGCGCCTACGCCAGCCGTTATAATGACTGCTTTCGCAAAGTGCGTGCCTTTGTCCGTCACGATCTCGAAGAGGCGCTCATCATGCTTGATTACGTTTTGCACCTTCTCCTCCAAGCAAATTTCCGGATTGAAAAGCTGTAGCTGTTCTTTTAGACGATCAACCAGCTCCTGGGCTGTAACTTTAGGGAATCCGGCAACGTCATATATATACTTCTCCGGGTAAAGCGCGGCAAGCTGGCCGCCAAGCTGCGGCATGCTTTCGATAAGTTTAACGGATGCTTGGCGCATCCCTCCATAGAAAGCTGCGAATAGTCCAGCTGGACCTCCGCCGATGATGACGATATCGATGGGATTTACAGATGATTGAGAAATAGACAATTTGAGCACCTCCATATTGCTGACTGTTCTTAATCCGTACGATTTTCATTATAAACTTTCAAGGGGAAAGAAGGAAATATTTAATTTGTATAGAACTCTAAACAATTTCGTATATTTTGCCCTTGAACTTTTCATGAAAACTATGTAATATTTCTGATGTATGTTAAGTACGGAGTGTTGTGTAGAGACAGATTAGAGAAGCAGAACAGCGGCGTTTTTTAACTATTGCAGAAGCTATTTTGTCAATCGTTCAGGCATTGCCGTAAGCCGTTGGAATGTTGATAAATGTTCGTTATTAAGCGCAAACTGTTAGTATCATTTTAAATATTCGGATGGGTTTGTGTAATTTTTCACAGAGAAAAAAGACTAGGATTGGATGGGATCATACGATGAGCAACATACCTAAAATCGTCATACTGGGAGCGGGCTACGGTGGCGTCTTGACTGCACTTCGTTTGCAGAAAGAGCTGAACTACAACGAAGCGGATGTGACCTTGGTTAACAAACATGACTATCACTACATTACTACGCATCTCCATATGCCTGCAGCAGGTACGGACAATCCGGAAAATGCGCGTGTCAGCATCTCGAAGCTGATCGACGAATTCAAGATCGACTTTGTCAAATCGACGGTTGTACAGATCCGTCCGCAAGACAAGAAAGTCATCCTTGAAGACGGAACTTTGTCTTACGATTACTTGGTCATCGGTCTCGGCGGAGAACCGGAAACATTCGGTATCCCTGGTCTTGGCGAGCACGCGATGAACATTCGCAGCATTAACTCGGTTCGTCTGATCCGTGAACATATTGAATATCAATTCGCGCGTTACAAGCGCGAGCCTCACCGCACCGATTATTTGACGTTCGTTGTCGGAGGAGCAGGCTTCACAGGTATTGAATTCGTTGGCGAGCTGTCCGACCGTATTCCTGAGCTGTGCAAGCAATTCGACGTTGATCCGTCGTTAGTTAAGGTTTATAACATCGAGGCTGCGCCAACTGCACTGCCAGGCTTCGACCCTGAGCTGGTGGAATACGGCATGGACGTCCTTACGAAGAAAGGCGTTACGTTCCGTATCGGCACGGCTATCAAGGAATGCTCCCCGGAAGGCGTTATCGTTGGCGAAGGCGAAGAGATCAAGTCGGCAACCGTTATTTGGACCGGCGGCATTCGCGGCAACCGTCTTATTGAGGAAGCTGGCTTCGAAACGATGCGCGGCCGCGTGAAGGTGGATGAATTCCTTCGTTCGCCGGGCAATGAGAACATCTATATCGTCGGCGACAACTCGCTGATGTTCAATGAAGAAGGCCGTCCATACCCGCCGACTGCACAGATCGCTATGCAGCAAGGTGTCGTATGCGCGCATAACCTTGTCGCTTCGATTCGCAACCAGCCGCTTAAGACGTTCACGTTCAGCAATAAAGGAACGGTAGCGTCGCTCGGCAAGGGCGAAGCAATCGGCATTGCTTTCGGCAAGAAATACAAAGGCCGGATGGCTGCTTGGTTGAAGAAGATGATCGACTTGCGTTACCTGTTCATTATCGGCGGTATTCCGCTTGTGCTTCGTAAAGGAAAGTTCCTATAATGCGCCACTGCAGCGTACAAGTACGCGGTTTGTTAACGAGAGACGAGCTCGATCGTTACAACGCGCTGATGGAGGTCGGCTCATTTTTAGAATCGCAAACGCGTTACGACCTCGCTTATACGGTGCAGAAGGAAGTTGACCTTCTTATTCAACCGGCTATCGAGCGTCTGAAGGATAAGGGCCGTGAACGGGACAGAGCAACCCAGGAGTACTTGGAAGCGAAGCGTCTCGGTCTTGAAGAGGATGACGAGGACTAATAAGATAAAGGCTTCCGCCCTAGTGCGGAAGCCTTTTTTGTTGAACAAAAAAGAGCTGCGACTATTGGATGACCAACAGTAACAGCTCTTTTGTATTTGAGTCGTTCATTTTGCAAAGACCTTATTCAACATCATAAACGAAGATGAATAAACAGTCTATACTTTTTTGGCCGAATTGTATAAAGTTGGATTGCCGGCCGGCAAATAGGTGTAGGAGGCGGATACGCAAATGGCGGAAGGGTGTCACTTATCGCTCGAAGATTTGGAACGAGATATGAGGTCCGTATTCGGGAACAGCTACTTGGTGCGCAGTGTTGCGAAAATGCACGGTGGCGCACAGAAGGTTGTTTACAAGATCGAATGCCAGAACGGTTTTGCCTGCATGCTGTACGTATGGGATATGGCGAGCAATTATTTTCAGGACGAAATAAGAGATAATACCGAGGATGAACGCTCGTACGGGAGTGACCTATTCGAATTGAACAACGACTATTTAGGTCGAATTGGTGTTCAAACGGCTAAACTCTACYACATGAGCAAGGATAAAGTTCGGTATCCCTTTGATTATGCATACGTCGAATTCGTGCACGGGCACAACGCTGAAGCGTATATGTCGTCAGTTGCGAATGAACAGAAAGTCGTTTTTTCAAGAATAAAGGAATTACTTGAACGTATGCATGCAGTTAACCGCAAGTCATATGGAAATTTAGTTAGTGAGCTGGATCGAGCGGATCCGTGTCATTATATACAACTTCGCAACGCCAAGGAACAGTTGTCTTACCTTGTGAAGCATTCGGAAGAGATAAAGATGAAGGAAACGATGATAATTAACCTTATTCATAAGCTGGAGACTAGAATAGACGGGAGGGAGACGTACGGCTTCATCCATGGCGAGTTAGGACCGGATCACGTACTTGTAAACGAAAGGCTTGAGCCGTATTTAATCGATATCGAAGGAGCGGCGTTTCATGACATTGAGCATGAGCATAGCTTTTTGGCTTTTCGCTTTGGCGATGTTTACAATCGTTATTTGAGCGGGCAAAATCTTGATCCTGATCGAATGAGATTTTATCGGCTGCACCATCATATTTCAAGCGCTTCGGGTGGGCTTAAGCTGTTGCAGCGCGGGTTTCCAAACAAGGCGTTCGCCGAGGCGATCTATACTTACAATATGAAGAGCGTTCTGGATAGTTTGGAGAATAACGCTAACTAGCAGGAAAGAAACCTACTAAAAAACCGTCTCACGTGGCCTAAAGCCTGGAGACGGTTTTTTATGAAAACGAGTCTAGATGCTGAGCAATGCTGCGAACTTGCTGCTGTCGAGCAGGTTGCCGACGTAGAAATCGCCGAAGTCGCCGAAGCGCGCGCTAACTTCATCGAAGCGCATCTCGTAGACGAGCTTCTTGAATTGCAACGCGTCGTCTGCGAACAGCGTTACGCCCCATTCCCAGTCGTCGAAGCCGACCGAGCCAGTAATGATTTGCTTCACTTTGCCCGCATATTGGCGGCCGATCATGCCGTGGCTGCGCATCATCGTGCGGCGCTCGTCCATGCTGAGCATATACCAGTTGTCGTTGCCTTCGCGGCGTTTGTTCATCGGGTAGAAGCAGATATGGTTCGCTTTCGGAAGCGTAGGCTTCAGTCTGGCGATGATGTCCGGGTTTTGCATCGGGTCGCTGCCGGGCTGCGCCATATAATTGCTCAGCTCAACGATGCTGACATAGGAATGAGCAGGTTTGGTGAAGCTAGCGAACGATGTTTTGTTGAACGCCGTTTCGATCGCATTCAGCTCTTCAAGCGTCTCGCGCAGGTGCATAAGAACGAAGTCCGCTTTTTGGCCTACGATGCTGTATACGGCCGTGCTGCCTTGCTTGCTTTCTTCTGTTGCAGCCCACTCGCTCAAGAAAGATTGAAGCTCATCGAGCGCCTTCGCTCTCGCAGCCTCTCCTGCGAGCCTCCAAGCGGTCCAATCGATCGAACGGAAATCATGCAGGGCATACCAGCCCTCTAGTGTTTGTGCGGCTTCACTCATTATAGATAAAAGCTCCTCTCCATTTAGGCTTGACTTCTAACATTGTATCGTAATCACTCTTAGCAGAGCAAATGGCGGTCTTGTGACATTTGTCCATCGCTAATTGACTTCCCTGTTGCCATTATTTAAACTAGGAAACGAGAGTATGAAAGGGGAAGTCTGAGATGCTTCAACTAGTTATTGCGACAGTGCTTTTTATGGTCATGTTGTTCGGAATCGGCTTTATATTGAACATGCTGCTTAAGACAACGTGGTTTCCATTATACTTGTTCATAATCGGAATTATTCCGTTAGGCATATGGGCTCCATGGGACGCTTCGGCTAAGACGACGATTCAGAATTTTGCGGATTACACCGTGTTCGATTATATTCCCGTTATCGGTGCGCTCGTAGGCGCGTACATAAGCGGCTGGGCCATACGCGCTTTGCGCAGAGGCGGCTACAAAATGTTCTAGTTGCTATATTCACAGAAATCCCTCGTTCGGGGGATTTTTCTATTTTTCGACTCGACCTTCTGAGCGGGATTTGTGCTAAAATGATAGAAAGTAAGTTTGGGATGGAGTCGGTGCAATGCGCATCAATAATATATTGCATTATACGGAACACCACCGTTATTACATATTTCGTGATTTTTCGCTAAGCAGCTTGGATTACAAAATGCTATCGCTGATCTATCAGCCGATGATCGGTGCTTTTGCCGTGGCATTGTACCAGCAGCTTTATCACGGAATTGCTGATGGACTATCTGGTTTCTCGGCGCTTGAGCCCCAGCGCAAGCTGTTTCTTGGATTAGGACTTGAGATGAATGAAAGAAGCAGGAAGCATTTGATCGAGCAAGCTTCGAAGCTGGAGGCTGTCGGATTGCTTCAGACCTCCCGGCTAGGAATGCCTGATAATGCCGATGTTATTTATGAATACGAGCTGTCTGAGCCGTTGTCGCCTGCTGAGTTTTTCCGCAACATGCATCTGACGATGCTGCTTCGTGACAAGATCGGTAAATATGCGGTTATTTCGCTGCGAGAGTCGTTCGGAGCTAACGAACCGGATGAGCTTGCAAGCGCGCAATTGACCAAAGAGAACATTTCCGTACCGTTCTATGAGCTATTCAAGCTTAATATGCAATCGGTGGATGACGAGCTGGAGCAAGCTTTAACTGAGGTTGCGCCCGCAAGGCAAGCCGCGCCGAGACCGCAGTTGGAGACGGCGGGTATCGCGTATGGCGAGATTATATTGCGTTTCCCGCGCAACTCCGCTAATCGCCGATTCGTTGAGCGTCTGCGTAACGATAACGAGCAGCTTGCTCAGGTGAATTACGTCGCTTACAAGTACAGCTTAAGCGTCGTTGATATATGCCGTTTGCTTGACGAGGACGGCATATTCGATTCGAACGGTGAGCTTCAGATTGACGAGCTTCAGCTGCGGGCCAACTCGCTTTACCGGCAAGATAAGAAGCGGGAAGGCGATCGTCAGCGTGTTATCGCGCGTTCGCAAGCAGCCGCAAGGTCGGATGAGGAGTCTGAAGAACCGGACGAGGAAATCGCGGTTAATGAGGAATTTTATTTGCAGGTGCCGAGCCAGTTGCTCGGGCGCTGCGATATTCATCAATATAATATGCTTATGCGCAACGAGCCTCATACGCGGTTCTTGCAGCGCTTCTTTCCGGGAGCGGTTCCGGAATGGATCGATCGTGTGTTCGAGCGTATCGATCTCAACTACCGGCTAGCAGCCCCAGTTATTAATGTCCTCATTCATTATGTTATTGGCGCGAATGATGCGCAGCGCGTGACGAAGGCGTTTCTCGATGCAGTTGCATCCAATATGCTGATGCAGCAGATCGACAGCTTCGAGAAGGCGGTACAATACGTTCGTGAGCAAGCGCAGGTTGAGCAGGATAAGGAACGCCGCAAGGAAGCGGCGAACAGCTACAGCGGCGGAGCGAGAAGCGTCAGCGGCCGCGGAGGAAGCAGGAGCGGCGGCGGTACTTCCCGCAAGCCATCGATTCCGATCGTTCAAGACGGACAGCCGGGAGCTAAAGTGTCGGCTGATGAACTGGAGGAGCTGCGCAAGCTAGCCCGCAAGATCGACGGCAAATCATAGAGACGAGGTGACGGAGGATGGAATCGCTAGGCGATTTGTTGAAAGCTTGGCCGACAGGCAGATCGATAACGGAACAGGCGAA
This sequence comes from Paenibacillus sp. 2TAB19, assembly GCF_052115185.1. Taxonomy (NCBI): domain Bacteria; kingdom Bacillati; phylum Bacillota; class Bacilli; order Caryophanales; family Paenibacillaceae; genus Paenibacillus; species Paenibacillus sp. 2TAB19. Next base: position 29,833 of record NZ_JBFRGE010000051.1, read on the forward strand.
GGAGAAGATGGACGAGCTAATGGCTGATCCGCTCGTAGAGAAGCTTCTAGTGAGATACCCGGAGCTCGACGAACGGGCGATCCGTCTGAACCTGAACCGCGTGTACCAATATGTAACGGAATATCGCAACTGCACCAATTGTCCGGGACTGGATCGCTGTCCGAACGACTTCGAAGGCCATTATACGTTGCTTAGTTCGGAGACGGTGAACGATAGCGTGCAGTTGTATGACCGCAAGGTCGCCTGCAAGAAGTTCGTTGCCCGCGAGAGCGAGCAGAAGATTCGCAGCCGCATACGCAGCTTCTATGTGGACGACGCGGCGCTTCGCCGCGGCTACTCGTCCGACGAGATACTGACTAACGACTTGGAGCGTGCGAAGGCAGTCGGGCAGCTGCTGCGATACATTGATCGTACGAAGGAGCATGGCCTTCAGCAGGAGGGGCTGTTCCTCTCGGGCCGATTCGGAACGGGCAAAACATTCCTTATGTGTTACATGCTGCAGGAGCTGGCGAAGCAAGGCCATTCGGGCGTTATCGTCTATATGCCTGACTTCGTCGAGGATTTGAAGTCGCTTATGCATGAGCCTGGCAAGCTGAAGGAGACCGTTGAGATGATGAAGGAGACCGACCTTCTGATCTTCGACGATATAGGTGCGGAGAACTTGAATCCATGGGTGCGGGATCATGTGCTTGGTGCGATTCTCAACTACCGGATGGAGCGCAAGCCGACTTTCTACACGTCCAATTACGAGATTGATGCGCTCGAGAAGCATTTCAGCTTCACCAGCAAGGACGGCGAAGAGCTCCATAAGGGGCAGCGGATCATGGACCGGATTAAGCCTTATGTCGAAGTAGTCATGGTTACTGGCGAGAATAAGCGCGGTCGCAAATAGAACGGGCAAAGCCTTGGTTGGCAGATATGACGTATCTGCTGACCAAGGCTTTTTTATGTTGGGAGGCTGAGGCAAATCGCTCTTACGACCGAAATAGCACAAAAACCTTTCGCTATTTAAGCTCACACACACAATATTCGATCAGATAGCGCAACGATTTTGTGCTATCCCTTCAATGGAGACGTTGCCCCGTGGTGTGGTGTCCACCAACTATGGATGCCTTGCCTACTTGCCATCCAACCGCAAGTATCCCTTACAGTTAAGCCCTCTTATAAGCCGATCTTATGTACCGCATTATTTTTTTTGAAATAACCTATTGACAGTATTAGGGTTGCGCTGGTAGAATTCTCCCATAACCAACTAAACAGGTAGGAATTAATTGTTTTGCGACCGGACCACCGGAGTTGACACCTAATCGCTCATGACGCGTTGTCGTGGCCTGTGAAGAACAATAAAAAGGGGTGCAATCATTTATGAAAAAGATTACTCATGTACGTTCGGTCCTTATTATTCTCGCATTATCGTTGGTACTCGCGGCTTGCGGCCAATCGGGCGGCAACAACAACACGAATACAACTTCAAATAAACCAGCAAATGCAGCAACGGACACGCCGGCAGCAACGAATGCCGCTACTGAAGAACCGAAGGCAGAGCCTAAGCCGCCGGTTGAACTGCTTAACGTATCGTATGACCCTACTCGCGAGCTTTATGTAGAATACAATGAAGCTTTCGCGAAACATTGGAAAGAAGAGACTGGCCAAGAAGTAACAATCAAGCAATCGCATGGCGGTTCCGGTAAACAAGGCCGTGCCGTTATCGACGGACTTGAAGCAGACGTAGTAAYACTTGCACTTGGTTACGATATCGACGCTATTGTTGAACCGGGTCTGATCAATAAAGATTGGCAAACGAAGTTCGAGCACAACAGCGCTCCATACACGTCGACGATCGTATTCCTCGTTCGCAAAGGCAACCCGAAAGGCATCAAAGACTGGAACGACCTCATTAAAGACAAAGTGGAAGTCATTACGCCGAACCCGAAAACATCCGGCGGCGCACGTTGGAACTACCTTGCGGCATGGGGTTACGCTCTGAAACAAAACGGCGGCGACGAAGCGAAAGCGCAAGAGTTCGTAGCTGAATTGTTCAAGCACGTACCGGTTCTGGATTCCGGCGCACGCGGTTCAACAACAACATTCGTAGAACGCGGTATTGGCGACGTATTGCTAGCTTGGGAGAACGAAGCGTTCCTGTCTATCAACGAGCTTGGCCCGGACAAATTCGAAATCGTATATCCGTCCCTAAGCATCTTGGCTGAACCTCCTGTAGCAGTAGTAGACAAAGTTGTAGACAAACGCGATACGCGCGAAGTGTCCGAAGCTTACTTGAAATACCTCTATTCCGATGAAGGCCAAGAAATCGCGGCGAAAAACTACTACCGTCCAATAAACCAAGAGATTCTTGCTAAATACAAAGATACGTTCAAAGACATTGAATTGCTTACGATCGATAAAGACTTCGGCGGCTGGAAAGTGGCGCAAGAGAGACATTTCGCAGACGACGGCGTGTTCGACAAAATCTACACACCAGGTTCTTAATGCTTGATCCCTATACGACTGGAGCTGACTTCACATGAAAGGTTCCAAGCCCCGTAATGTCTTGCCGGGTTTTGGCTTATCGATGGGCTTTACCATCTTCTATCTAAGCGTTATCGTCCTGATCCCGCTTAGCGCCGTATTGTTCAAGACGTTCGAGCTGAGCTTGCCCGAGTTCTGGAAGACGGTAACGAGTGCGAGGGTTCTCGCCTCTTACCGGGTAAGCTTCCTGACCGCTTTCTTCGCCGGACTTGTCAATCTGGTGTTCGGCTTGCTTATTGCATGGGTGCTGGTACGGTATCGTTTTCCCGGCAAAAAGCTCATCGACAGCTTAGTCGACTTGCCGTTCGCACTGCCGACCGCGGTAGCCGGGATCGCCTTAACCGCGATCTACGCTCCTAATGGCTGGATCGGCTCCTACTTGGCGCCGCTCGGCATCAAGGTCGCTTACTCTCCAATCGGCATTACGATTGCCTTAATCTTCATCGGCCTCCCGTTCGTCGTACGGACGGTGCAGCCGGTGCTGCAGGATCTAGAGAAAGAAACGGAAGAAGCCGCGGTTATGCTTGGCGCTTACCGACTCCGCACGTTTTGGAAAGTCATCTTGCCCGAGCTTATGCCAGCGATGTTAACAGGGTTCGCGATGGCATTCGCAAGGGGGATTGGCGAGTATGGTTCAGTCGTATTCATCTCCGGCAATATGCCGCTTAAGACGGAGATTACGCCTCTGCTCATTATGACGAAGCTCGAACAATACGATTACGCAGGCGCGACAGCGATTGCGCTGGTGATGTTGATCGTTTCGTTCCTTATGCTTCTCGTCATCAACTTGCTGCAATGGCGAATGAATCGGCGGACTGTTGCGAGATAAGCGAGTGATCGCTTCCTCGGCAACAGACGACTAACCACCAAAAACGGATGAGGAGGAGTCAAGCATGGCTGGTGCCATTACCGTTCATTTAGACAAAGAAGCGTCCAAACGTCCGAAACATGCGACGGAATCCGGGCCGGTTCGCTGGATATTGATTACGATCGCGCTGCTGTTTCTGGGTCTTATCGTCCTATTGCCGCTCGTATCGATATTCGTAGAAGCACTTAAGAAAGGCATAGGCGTCTATGTCGATTCCATTACAGACCCGGACGCGATGTCGGCGCTTAAGCTGACGCTTACAACGGCACTGATCGCCGTTCCGATTAATACCGTATTCGGCATCGCGGCGGCCTGGGCCATTACGAAGTTCCGTTTTCGAGGCAAGAATATACTTATTACATTGATCGATCTGCCGTTTGCCGTATCGCCTGTCATATCTGGTATGGTCTACGTGCTCTTGTTCGGAGCGCAGGGCTTCCTTGGTCCTTGGCTGGACGACAATGACATCCAAATCATATTCGCACTGCCGGGCATCGTGCTCGCCACGGTCTTTGTAACGGTGCCATTCGTAGCGCGGGAGCTTATTCCTCATATGCAAGCACAAGGCGTGCAAGAGGAGGAAGCGGCATCGAGTCTTGGCGCGAAAGGCTGGCAAATCTTCTGGCGAGTCACCTTGCCGAACATCAAGTGGGGCTTGCTCTACGGCATCATTCTTTGTAATGCTCGCGCGATGGGCGAGTTCGGTGCCGTATCCGTCGTCTCCGGCCACATTCGCGGAGAGACGAACACGCTCCCGTTGCATATCGAAATTTTGTATAACGAATACCAGTTTTCGGCGTCATTCGCCGTAGCTTCTCTGCTCGTCATGCTCGCAGTCATCACGTTGATCGTGAAGAGCATCGTAGAGTGGAAGTCGTCATCGTCTTCACATTAATCAACAAGGCGGCAGCATATATTTATAATTTCATTGGAGGGATTCATTATGGCGAAACCGTTGGAAGTAGATCAACAGTGGCTGGAGCGAATTGCGGAGCAGGTCGGCGGATTGCACTACGGGCATGTTACGATTACCGTTCATGACGGCCGAATCGTACAGATTGATCGATTGGAACGCACACGATACGATCAACCCTCTTCGAAGCAAAATCAATCCGAGCAGCAGTCGACCAAAGGCCGCGATAACAACGCAGCAGCTAGTGACGGCTTGCGAATTGTTCAATAGTCCAATTCAAGAAGAAGAGCTTCGATTCCTAAGGCTAGCTTAGCCTTGGTATCGAAGCTCTTTGTTTGTATGTTGGYAATTACATATTAAGGGAGGATAAGCCTAGCGGCCTATCCTCCCTTAAATGTTTTACGAGATGATGAACTTAACGATTACAGCTACAGCGAATACTACGGTCATGAAACCGAGCATGCCGCCAAAGCCGAATACGACGTCCATCAAGTCGTGGCGCGGCTCTTCATTGAAGTGCTCGCGCGGATCTCTTACGTTTTCCATCGTAGACGTCCTCCTTGAAAGACCGGATGCTGCAGCGACAGCCGCAAGCGGTCGTCTCCTACAGTATCGGCTATTTCAACTTATATTAGTATACCGAAACAGTCGAACAATTGTAAAGCAACCAGTCGTGACAAATATGAGACAAAATTACGCCCTTTTATGCTAAAATGTGAACAGGATTGTATGGCAATCGGAGGTGCGAGCATGGATCAGCAGTTAATAGCAGCAAAAGAACTTATACGAAACAAGCTAGCCTTGCTTCCCGACGGGCCGGGCTGTTACCTGATGAAGAACGGCGACGACGTCATTATATATGTAGGCAAAGCGAAAGTATTGAAGAATCGCGTGCGCTCCTATTTTAACGGCAGCCACAACGCGAAGACGCAGCGTCTCGTCTCGGAAATACGCGATTTCGAATTTATCGTGACCGGCAGCAATATGGAAGCGCTCATTCTGGAGTGCAATCTCATCAAGCAATATCATCCGCGCTATAACGTGTTGCTAAAGGATGACAAGACGTTTCCTTATATTAAAATAACGAGCGAGAAGCATCCGCGCCTAGAGGTGACGCGGCGTGTCGTGAAGGATAAAGCGAAGTACTTCGGCCCTTATCCGAACGCTTATGCGGCACAGCAGACGCTTAAGCTGCTTGAGCGGATCTATCCGCTGCGGAAATGCAAGACGCTGCCGGACAAAGTATGTCTATATTATCATCTAGGTCAATGTCTCGCTCCATGCGAGTACGAGGTGCAGCAGCAGTCYTACGACACGATGGTTCAGGAAATTACCCGTTTCCTCGGCGGCGGCCAGGATGTCGTGAAGGCGGAGCTGCAGCGGAAGATGGAATCGGCAGCCGAGGAGCTCGAATTCGAGCGGGCAAAGGAATTCCGCGATCAGATCGTGGCGATCGAGGCTGTTATGGAGAAGCAGAAAATTACGCTCTCCGATGCGCTTGACCGCGACGTATTCGGTTATGCGGTAGAGAAGGGCTGGATGTGCGTACAAATTCTTTATATGCGCCATGGCAAAATGATCGAACGTCACGCGTCGACATTCCCTTATTACGGCGAAGAGTATGATGACTTCATGACGTACGTCACGCAATATTATAGCGACAATCCAGCGCTGCCTAAGCAAATTTTCTTGCCGCTGCCTCCTGAGCTGGAGCAAGCTGAGGAGCAAACGGCTGCGGCCTCGTTAAACGGTGACGCCGAATCCGAAGATGCGGCTGCAGGCTCGCGTGCGGATGATGTGATGGCTTCGCTGCACAGCTGGCTTAAGGTGAAKGTGCTCATGCCGCAGCGCGGACGCAAGAGCGAAGTCGTCTCTATGGCGATGGAGAATGCGAAGGTAATGCTTGAGGATAAGTTCAGACTGATTGCCCGTGATGAGGAACGCAGCGTGAAGGCGTCCGAGTCGCTTGCCGATTGGTTAGGATTAGCCGAGGTGCACCGCATTGAGGCGTTCGACAACTCGAACATTCAAGGGACGAATCCAGTATCGGCGATGGTCGTCTTCACGGACGGCAAGCCGGACAAGAAAGAGTACCGCAAATATAAGGTGAAGACCGTAACAGGACCCGACGATTACGAAACGATGCGCGAAGTCATTCGCAGACGCTATGAGCGCGTCCTTAAGGAGCAGCTGACGCCGCCTGATCTAATCGTCGTCGACGGCGGCAGAGGGCAAATATCGGCCGCTCTGGACGTGCTGGAGAACGAGCTTGGCTTATCCATTCCGGTCTGCGGCCTCGTGAAGGATGCGAAGCATAAGACGGCGCAGCTCATGACGGGCGATCCGCCTGAGGTCGTGCCTTTACCGCGCGACAGTCAGGAGTTCTATCTGCTTCAGCGCATACAAGATGAGGTGCATCGTTACGCAATCTCGTTCCATCGCGAGCAGCGCGCCAAGTCGATGGTAGAATCGAAGCTCGATTCGATTCCCGGCATTGGCGAGAAGCGGCGTAAGCTGCTGCTCAAGCATTTTGGTTCGATTCGCAAAATAAAAGAGGCCTCCGTCGAAGACTTCAGGCCTCTCTCTATCGGGGAAAAGCTGGCTGGTCAAATTATTGCTGCTCTAAATGAGGAGGAATCGTCGTAATCGGCGGTTTCTTCTCTTTTTTGTCATCCAAATACTTAATCCCATATGCGATTAGAATCGGCAAAATAACGAAGAAGATGCCTGATGCGATATCGAACGCCGAACCGACGGTAACAATAGTAAGCGCTACGCCGACGCTGTTGAATATCGCATGCGTGAACATCGCCGTAATTAAGCCGTATCTGACGAAGATGAAGCTGAAGATGAGCCCGATAATCATTAGCTCGATGAGCCTTGTCGACGACGGGTATAGCGGGTACATGACGTGGCCGAGCGCCCATGATGCGGTTGGAATAATGGCTGCTACGAACGTATTTTTGAACCATTTGCGGAACAGGCCGATGCCGAAGAATCGGAATACGGCTTCTTCGGATATAGCTGCCGCCCAAGCCAGCACGGGCATGAGCCATAGATAACTCATGTTGTACGGCGATTGCGTAACGTCGCTGGTCGACCATGTGCCGATCGTGAACTTCAAGCCGATGAAGATGGCCGCCTGCAGCGCGAACAGAATAGCAGCGAAGCAGTAGCCAAGCCCCATGCTGCGCCACACGTACGTTCCGTACCCAGGCTGGCCGAAACGCGGCCATAAGGAGCGTCCTTGCGCCTTCCACAAGCCGTCGCCCGCCACAAGCGAGATATAGATCGAGCCGGCCATCGGAATAGACAATAGGACGGTGAATATGGCGGTAATCAGAATCGTCTGACCGCCGAGCTCATTTTCGCCAAGCGATGCTCTAACTCCGTCGAGTACGTTCATATTGATAATGACATACGTAACGAAGTAAATGATAGTGAGTACGATTCCTCGCTTGAATGACGTATGTCCTCGGTAAAGGACGGCGTAGATGACTGCAAGCACGAACAGGATGAAGCTTATGAGGAAGTAGCCGAAGCCGGTCATGAATTGCGCCCACTTGTCTTGGGCTTTCACATAGTCCCTATACTCAGCCGGCGCAATGAAGGCTGGCTTGTATTTCGTCATAACGGGCTCGCCGTCGATCAAGCTTACGGCAATCGTCACTTGCAGCTTCGATTCGCCGATCGAATGGTCGCTTGGGCTAACTCCCCACTCGCCGTTCGGATAGGCCGCTCCGCTTGCAAGCTCCTCTGCACGGAACCCTTGCTCCTYGAGCAATGCGATGCTCAGCTTATCGATTTCTGGATTGTCGTCCTGAACAGGCTCGCCGCCATGCAGATTCCAGGCCACGATACGTTCAGTCTGCATATGGACGTAGACGAATCCTTTGCCGCCTGCCCCTTCAAAGTCCACCTCGACTTGATATGTATCGGTTGGAAATTGTTTATCGTATAGATCGGCATACGCCTCTGTCAGCTCATCACGCGTAAGGTAGCCGTTCATTAGCTTGTCGGATTGATGGACGGCTTTGGCGGAATCCACCTCTCGTCCTACGAGCTTCTCGGCGAACGACGCGGCTGCCTGCTCCGCTTGTGCTTTGCTAATGGCTCTGCCGCCTAGCTCATCYGAAGAGCTCGCCTTTATTAGCGGGACGATATCGACGAACATGTAAATGAGAAGACAAATAACGGCTGCCCATATGTAACGCTTCCATTCCTTGTGTTTAATTGAATCGATCATCAGTTCACCTCATGCGTATAGGAGTAGGATGAAGCATACTATACTACCATATCACAACGTTCCCTGAATTATCCATTGAAACTAGGTCTTTATTTTCATAATCCCGCGAAATAACGATGTTCATGAAGTGTAGGGCAAGGTGAAGCGCATAACTGCGTCTTTTTGGTCGAATATAGCCTCTAATGTGAGAAAAGGGAGCTTTATGCAAGGGCGTATTTGGGCTTATAATCGTTATCGTCATACCAAATGAATAGCACAGCCGAATTTCCTTAGGAAAACGGGGGAACCATATTGTTGCCGGGCATCCGGCGGCATGGGGTGAATTTCTACATTGCCGGAGCGCAGCTTCAGGCGATTGAATAGGGCTGCCTGTCCAGGCCCGAATCCGTCAGCTAACCTCGTAGGCGTATTGGAACAGGACTCATCTTCTTGAGCACTTGAGCTTCCAGTGCTTTTTTTTGTGCGCTTATAACGATAACGCAGTAGATTTTCGAAGATTGAGGTGCACAATATAAGATGAAATTCGCATGRATTTGGGACGTGAAGAACTGGTCTCCGCCGAGGATACTTGTTAGCGGCTTCGCGCTCATTATATTCATTGGGGCATTTTTGCTCTCTTTGCCCTTCGCCTCGGCAACAGGCGAACGGCTGAACTTCATAGACGCTTTGTTCACGGCGACTTCAGCGACATGCGTGACCGGCCTCGTCGTCGTCGATACCGGCACCTATTTCTCGACAGCCGGCCAGATCGTTCTGACGGTGCTGTTCCAGCTTGGCGGCCTCGGCTTCATGACGATGGCAACGCTAATCGCGCTCGTTTTGCGGCGGAAAATATCGCTGCGCGAGAGGCTGATTCTTCAAGAGGCGATGAATCAGACAAGCATGGAGGGCATTATTAGGCTAATTCGCCGCGTCATCTACTACTCGCTGTCTATTGAACTCGTCGGGATGCTGCTTTTCACGTTCCGGTTCTCGTTCGATATGCCGCTTGGCAAGGCAGCTTTCTTCGGCGCTTTCCACGCCGTATCGCTGTTCAACAACGCCGGCTTCGATATTTTCGGAGATTACCGCAGCTTAACGCTGTATGTGTCCGATCCAATCGTTAATATTGCCGCAATGATGCTAATCGTATTCGGAGGACTCGGCTTCGTCGTTATGTCAGATCTAATGGAATATCGGAAGAAGCGCAAGCTGTCGCTGCATAGTAAAATCGTTCTCGCCATGACGGGGACATTGATCGCGTTAGGCGCGATTGTGTTGTTTGTTTTCGAATTCACGAACCCCCTCACGCTCGGCTCGCTCGATTGGGGAGGCAAGATATGGGCCTCATTATTCCAATCCATTACACCGCGTACGGCTGGCGCCAATACGCTCGATTATACAGCTCTAAGGCAGGCTACCGTCTTCTTTACGATCATCCTTATGTTCATCGGCGCATCGCCGGGCTCGACGGGGGGCGGCATTAAAACCACGACGTTCACGGTGCTTGTCGGCGCCGTAATCTCGATGATTCGCGGACGTGAGGATATCGTCTTCTTCCGCTATCGGCTTGCCAAGGACCGCATATTCAAGGCGCTGACGATTACGATTTTGTCGTTAACGCTCGTCGTGGTCGTGACGATGATTCTTGCAACGATCGAGAATCAGCCGTTCATGAAAATATTGTTCGAGGCAACATCCGCGTTCGGCACCGTAGGACTATCCATTGGATTGACCCCGGAGCTTAGCGATATTAGCAAAATGATTATTGCATTCACGATGTTTGCCGGTCGGCTAGGTCCATTAACGCTCGCTTATGCGCTTGGGCCTGGAACAGATAAAGAATTGTACCGGTATCCGGAAGGTAAAATAACAATTGGATAGGGGATTTACAGGTGGCTATCAAACGCAGTCAGTTTGTCATTGTGGGCTTGGGGCGGTTCGGCTCAAGCCTTGGAAGGGAACTCATCGAGCTTGGTCATGAAGTGCTCGGCATCGATAAGGATGAAGAAACGGTGCAGGATATGAGCAGCGTGCTAACGTACGCCGTATCGGCGGATTGCACGGATGAGGAGACGCTTCGCTCGCTAGGCGTACGCAACTTCGACTGCGGCGTCGTTGCGATCGGCGATGACATTCAGGCGAGCATTCTAACTGCCATATTATTGAAGGATCTTGGCGTGAAGAAGGTTGTCGCGAAGGCGATGTCCGAGCTGCACGGCCGTGTGCTTGAGAAGATCGGCGTTGACAGGGTCGTCTATCCGGAGAGGGATATGGGCATTAGGGTTGCGCATCAGCTCGTATCGCCAAACCTGCTTGATTATATCGAGCTATCCAAGGATTATACGATCGCAGAGCTTGCCGTCCCGAAATGCTTGAACGGAAAGTCGTTGAGCGACCTTAATCCCCGGGCAAGATTCGGGTGCAGCATCGTTGCGATCAACAAGCCTAACGGTATAATTATTGCTCCTTCGGCAACAGATGTTCTTACGGAACGAGACATTATGGTTATTATAGGGACGAACGATCAAATCGAGGAATTCGAGGCGACGGTTATCCGTTAAATAGAGCGCCGTTCTTATGGATTCGAAAGCGATATATTGGAAATGATGAAAACAGCGGCTAATGCTTTTCGCCRCTGTTTTTTGTCCATTATGTTAAGCTTGCTTGCTCGGGAAGCGGGCTGCAATTTCATTAATCCACAGTCGAACCGAAGGACTTAGCCCCGCGGGATCGGCATGAATAAGCGATGTCGTGCGTTTCGTATCCTCAAGCTCGCGGATCGGTACGACAACAAGCTCATTGTCGTCGATCAATTGTTGGCGCATATACGATTGCGGAAGCAATGTGGCTGCGCGGCATGTATGCAGCAGGCGAAGGATAGCTTCGAAGGAATCGATCTCCATTCGAACGTCAGGCTGCAATTGATACTTATCGAACAGCTCGTCGGTCAATACGCGGTACCAGGTTCCGCGGGAGAATAAAATCATCGGCATGCCGTCCAGATCCATAATGCCCAGCGAACCTTTGTCGGTTACGACCTGATTGCGCGGCAGAATGAGCAGCAGATGATCATCGAAGAGAGGCAGGCAGCGCAGCGTCGAATCCTCAATACTGGAAGCGACGATGCCGATATCGGCCTTATGCTCGCGGACTAGCGAGACGATTTCATGCGTTTTGCCGGTTACGGCTTTGATATCCACCTCGGGATGTGCGCTCGTCAACATTTGGATCAGATCCGGCAGTGTCGTCTGCAGCGTCGTGAGGCTTGCGCCGATCGTTAGCGAAGAACGGCCGGTCGCGGTGAATTCGGATACCGTTTGCAAATAGTTGCGATGAAGCTGTCTAAGCTCAATCGCATACTCGTACGTAAGCTGGCCTATTCGTGTCAACTCTAGCCGTTTGCCAATACGGCGGAACAGCGGCGACCCGATGTCTTGCTCCAGCTTGGCGATCTTTCGGGATAGGGCAGGCTGCGACAGATTGAGCAGGGCAGATGCTTTGTTCATACTCGACTGCTCAACGATTACAGAGAATACATGGAGCTCATCATACACGACAAAATCCCCTTATGTCATTTTGTTATAAGAAATTATAAAAAATAAGCAATTCCATTATAAGCTGAAAAGGAGTAGGATGGAAAGTGTGGCTAGATTGTGTCGAGTTTTGTTGACGGAGGTACATGCTGGGGTTACAATGGTGAATGGTTTGTATGAGCGGAAACGGCTTCAACCGTCACTAGCGGTGAAAGTACGTTTTGCACTAAATTCTAAGTACATATAAGTGGTGTAACTTAGAGGCTTAGAATTTACAGATGGAAAAGTATGCAACTACAGTCTTGAAAGGAGAAGGAAGAACATGAAAGGAAACTCGTATTTCTCGCGCAAGCTTCATTCGCTTCTAGGCATCATTCCGCTAGGCGGCTTTATCGTCGTCCACGGTTTGGCGAACTATCAAGCGTTCGAGCGCGGGCCAGAGGGCTTCGGCAAGGCCGTGCACTTTATCAATAGCATGCCTGTGGTAACGCTGCTTGAGATTTTCGGCATTTACCTCCCGCTATTGTTCCACGGTATCTACGGCCTATATGTGGCTTACCAATCGAATTCGAATACGGGGCGCTTCCAATACGGAAGGAACTGGGCGTTCACAGCGCAGCGCGTAACGGGGGTAATTACATTTATTTTCGTCTTCTGGCATGTGTACCAGACGCGAATTCAAGTGTACCTCGGCAACATTACGCATGAAGAGCTCGGCTCGACCATGAACTTGATTGCGAACAATCCTGCTTACTTCGTCTTCTACGTGATCGGCGTACTGGCAGCGGTATTCCACTTCAGCAACGGCCTGTGGGCGTTTCTGATTAGCTGGGGCATTACTATCGGCCCGAAAGCGCAACGCATCTCGTCCTACATTTGTATGGGTGTTTTCGTAATTGTCGCTGCTCTGTTCATTCTTTCGCTTGTTGCGTTCAGAGGCGATGAATTCCAAGAAGCTGCAAGTGCCGCATTGGCGCTTACAAATATCGGTTAGTCTGATTAATAGGTAAGTCTTAAGGACAAGGAGTGAAACGTTGTGGCAAAAAATAAAATAATCATCGTCGGCGRCGGTCTTGCAGGCTTGATGGCTACCATCAAAGCAGCAGAAGCAGGCGTACACGTTGATCTGTTCTCTCTTGTACCGGTCAAACGTTCGCATTCCGTATGTGCGCAAGGCGGCATTAACGGAGCGGTGAATACGAAAGGGGAAGGCGATTCCCCGTGGGAGCACTTTGACGATACAGTATACGGCGGCGACTTTCTAGCGAACCAACCGCCAGTTAAAGCGATGTGCGACGCAGCGCCTGGTATCATCCACTTGATGGACCGGATGGGCGTTATGTTCAGCCGTACGTCCGAGGGCTTGCTCGACTTCCGTCGTTTCGGCGGTACGAAGCATTCCCGTACAGCATTCGCAGGTGCAACGACTGGCCAACAATTGCTGTATGCACTCGATGAGCAAGTACGCCGCTGGGAAGCAGCCGGCCTCGTTACAAAATACGAGCATTATGAATTCCTTGGCGCTGTTATTGACGACGACGGCGTATGTCGCGGCGTGTCTGCTCAAGACCTTCGCTCCATGGAAATTCGCTCGGTGCGTGCGGATGCGGTTATTCTGGCATCTGGCGGTCCTGGCATTATTTTCGGCAAAACGACGAACTCGGTTATTAATACAGGTACGGCAGCAAGCGCCGTGTATCAACAAGGCGTTAACTACGCGAACGGCGAGTTCATCCAGATCCACCCAACGGCAATTCCGGGCGACGACAAGCTTCGCTTGATGTCGGAATCGGCGCGCGGCGAGGGCGGACGCATTTGGACTTACAAAGACGGCAAGCCTTGGTACTTCCTTGAGGAGAAATACCCGGCATACGGAAACCTCGTTCCCCGCGATATCGCGACACGCGAGATTTTTAGCGTCTGCGTAGACCAAAAGCTCGGCATCAACCAAGAAAACATGGTTTACCTTGACTTGTCCCACAAAGACCCGAAGGAGCTTGACGTTAAGCTTGGCGGCATCATCGAGATCTACGAGAAGTTCATGGGTGACGATCCTCGGAAAATCCCAATGAAGATCTTCCCTGCGGTTCACTACTCGATGGGCGGTATGTGGGTAGACTACAACCAAATGACTAACATCCCAGGTCTGTTCGCTGCTGGCGAATGCGACTATCAATACCACGGTGCGAACCGTCTCGGCGCTAACTCGCTGCTCTCCGCTATTTACGGCGGTATGCTGGCTGGTCCGAAAGCGGTGGAGTACATCAAAGGCCTTAAGAAATCGGCTGAAGATATCTCTTCGTCCGTATTCGATCGCGAGGCGAAACGCCAAACCGATAAGTACGACAGCATTCTAAAAATGAACGGCAACGAAAATGCGTACGTTATTCACAAAGAGCTTGGCGAGTGGATGACAAACAACATGACGGTCGTTCGTTTCAACGACAAGCTGGAAGCTACGATCGGCAAGATCAAAGAACTGAAACAACGCTATTCGAACATTAACATCAACGATACAGCTTCTTGGAACAACGCGGGCGTTGCTTTCACTCGTCAACTGTGGAATATGCTTGAGCTGTCCGAAGCGATGACGCTTGGCGCATTAATGCGTAACGAAAGCCGCGGTGCTCACTATAAGCCTGATTTCCCTGAACGCGATGACGATACGTTCATGAAGTCGACGATTGCGAAGTGGACGAAGGAAGGCCCGCAAATCTCTTATGAGGACATTGACGTAAGCTTGATCAAACCTCGTAAACGCGACTACTCCAGCGATAAGAAGAAAGGAGAATAACTAACGATGGCTCAAACAACTGTTGCAACAAAAACGGTTAAGTTTATCATCACTAGGCAGGATACTCCCGATTCGACGCCTTACACGGAAGAGTTCGAAATTCCATACCGCGCTAACATGAACGTCATTAGCGGTCTGATGGAAATTCAACGTAATCCGACCAAAGCGGACGGCGCCAAAACAGCTCCGGTATGCTGGGAATCGAACTGTCTGGAAGAAGTATGCGGCGCATGCTCGATGGTTATCAACGGCAAGCCGCGTCAAGCGTGCAGCGCCCTGATCGATAAGCTCGAGCAGCCGGTTCGCCTTGAGCCGATGCGCACGTTCCCAGTCGTTCGCGACCTTGTTATCAACCGCGAGCGTATGTTCAATGCGCTCAAGCGCGTGAAAGCTTGGATTCCAATCGACGGTACGTACGATCTTGGTCCTGGACCGCGCATGGCTGAGACGAAGCGTCAATGGGCGTACGAGCTGTCCAAATGTATGACTTGCGGCGTCTGCCTCGAGTCTTGCCCGAACGTTAACGATCGCAACAGCTTCATCGGTCCTGCCGCAATCTCGCAGGTTCGCTTGTTCAACGCTCACCCGACAGGGGAGATGAACAAGGAAGAGCGTCTCGACGCGCTTATGACGGATGGCGGTATCGAAGGCTGCGGCAACTCGCAGAACTGCGTACGCTCGTGTCCGAAGGGCATTCCGCTCACGACGTCGATCGCTGCGATCAACAAGGATACAACGAAGCACCTGTTCAAAAAATGGCTGGGGATGTAATCACCCGGTCTGCCATTATCTTCATTCACAAGCCCTCGGCGATGCCGGGGGCTTGTTTACTACATCAGAATGTTTAAGCACTGTACAGCGATAAAGCGTAAAGGAGATCATTCAGATTGGCGATAAAAACTTCTTTGCTTCCGAAGCGAGTTTGCTGTGCAAACTTGTAGGTCGCTCATCATCGAAGTACTCCGATAGGAGTTTTTCTCATTTGTAGTGCACTCGCAATCTGTTCCTTCACTTGCAGATATATGATATTGATAATCATTATTAATGATAAAGGATAAAGGCCCGTTTTGTCAATTGCCTCCTAGCAACGGAGATAAGCAGGCTAACCTCCTAAATCTATAAGACTCAAACACGGCACCACATCTGAACTAACTTAACTGTACTCCGCCCGCACAGCGCACAGCGCACAGCGCACACCGCACACCGCACACCGCACACCGCACACCGCACACCGCACACCGCACACCGCACACCGCACACCGCACACCG
>NZ_JBFRGE010000052.1:0-45852 GCF_052115185.1 Paenibacillus sp. 2TAB19
ATACAAATGAATCTTGTGATTTTTTCAAGTCAAGATTTTCAGAAATGATTAACTTGAAATCCGTACCTACAAAACCAACCGACTTTGTTTGAGCATCATAATTTATAGAAATATCATATTTTTCTCCGCCTTCTCTAAGCGGAAGATATACGACTCCATTAACTCTAATTGCAGGTGTCGAAGAAGTCGGTAAATAATCGTTCAAAATTTCAGGCTGTTGATTACTTGATCCTTGAGAAGGCTCTGTCTCAGAATTATAATCATGAATCTCAACTGTCTTAGCCGAGGAATCCCAAGCAATCTCCTTGCCAAAAACGGATGCTAAATCTCGAACAGATAAGTAGGTGCTTCCTTCATAAGTTATTGCTTGTTTTGCTAACTTAACCTGTGTCCCATTTGTATTCACTTTAATATCGTCTCTAAGAAAAACTTGAATCTTTTTGTACGTATCTGCTGCAAAAGAGGTAGTCGATCCAAACAATGCTGCTCCGCAAAGAAAGCCGATTATAAATTTTTTCATTTTTACATCTCCATAAATATGTTTTTGAATTGGATTGATGCAGTACTCCCTAGATCTCATTCTCGCTATCTAATTTGAACACTATAAATTGTTGCATATTTCAAATACAGTTGAGTAAATATTTTTTCTCGAAACAAGGGGGTAACCTCTATATTGAACATCACAATTTTTACAAACAACAAAAAAAACACGGTATCATTAGTATGTTAAGCATCCCAATGATACCGTGGTTTCTCCTATTAAACGTGATTGCAGTTGATAACAAGCGTCTTTTGCTTCATTAAACCGTTCTGAGCACGGCGATTTCATCGCATGCATGCTGCTTCGGGCAGTTGACGCAGTCCTTCCACACCTTCTCCGGAAAAATCTCTTTCTCCACGATCGTGAAGCCGTTGCGCTTGAAGAAGTTGTCCGCGTACGTGAGGGCCATCACTTTAGTAACGTTCAGCGCCTTGGCCTGCTCGATCAAGCTCTCGACAAGCTTGTTGCCGATGCCAAGCCCTCTGTAACCATCCGTCATCCCGAGCGAGCGAATTTCCACCAAGTCGTCGCCAAGCCTGCTTAAGGAGCCGCAGCCAACGACAACACCGTCAACCTCGGCAACGACGAAAGTATCTATTATATGTTGCAGAGCTTCTCGTGTACGAGGCAGCATAATGCCTTTCTCGG
The DNA here is from genome assembly GCF_052115185.1 of Paenibacillus sp. 2TAB19. Lineage (NCBI taxonomy): Bacteria > Bacillati > Bacillota > Bacilli > Caryophanales > Paenibacillaceae > Paenibacillus > Paenibacillus sp. 2TAB19. The sequence goes on from NZ_JBFRGE010000052.1 coordinate 1,190, forward strand.
CATAACCCTTAATTAATTGAAACAACGTCTCGATATCATCGGACGTCGCTTTTCTGCATAGAACCTCTAATGCCTGCATCGCTGCCTTCGCCTCCGCTCACCACTGATGATAAAAACAATATGAATAAATATACAACACAATGTATTTTAACACAATAGTAAAAATAGTGCCGATCATTAGCCCTCGAGGAAAGCTCCGAACACTTCATTTCCGAGCAAAACACCTTGTGAAGTAAGCTTATATACGGTATCGTCCGATAATTCCAGCTTCTCGAGCAAGCCGTCTCTTATAAGCTTGTCTATCGTCGGACCAAACTTCTGTTCCAGTGATAGGCCGCCGCCAAACTGCTTGGAGAAATTCGAAGAGCGAACGCCTGAGAGCAGCCGCAAGCCTACCATCATGAAATCCTCCATTGCTTCTTGCTCGCTCACCTCGAAAGAGTCCAGCCGCGGCAGCTTCTCGGAGGCAGCATCAATGTAAGGCGTAATTCCTTTCAAATTCACATGACGCTGACGATTGGCGTAGCCATGCGCGCCTGCACCGAGGCCGTAATACGGCTCATTGCGCCAATACGTAGAGTTGTGACGGCTTTCATATCCCGGTTTTGCAAAGTTGCTGATCTCATAATGCTCGTAGCCGCCGGCCTTCAGCAAATCCATTAACCGAATGAACATATTAAATTCTTCATCCTCAGTTGGCAAAGGTAGCTCATTGCGCTCATACAGCTTGTGGAACAGCGTATTCTCCTCAACCTTCAAGCTGTATATCGAATAGTGCTTCAAATCGAGCGCAAGCGCGCTCTCGACGCTGCTCGTCAAATGCTCGATCGTCTGACCCGGCAAGCCGAACATAAGGTCGATCGACATATTGGTGAAGCCGACCTTGCGTGCATTCTCCAAGCTCCGGTATACATCATCTACACTATGGATACGACCGATTCGCTCCAGCAAGCCATTATCGAACGACTGAACACCAAAGCTGATTCGATTGACTCCGCCATCTCGCATCGCCTGTAGCTTCTCGATATCCGTAGTTCCGGGATTCGCTTCCATCGTGAATTCAACGTTCGGAGCGAGTGGAAAATGAGACTTAACCGCATCAAGAAACACTTTCATCTGCGGCGGTGTCAGTACGGTCGGCGTACCCCCGCCTACGAAGACGGTATCGATCTCCACGGGCGGCAGCAGCTCGGTCGTCCGCTTCATCTCCTGCTCTAGCGCAATCAAATATTGATCGACGGGCTGACCCTTCAATACATAGGAAGTAAAGTCGCAATAATGACATTTGTTCGTACAAAAGGGAATGTGAATATATAACGCTCTTGGCGATTGTATGACACTTGTAACATTCATCGTTAGTCCTCCTTCCGTCGTGCGCTAAAAAAATAATATCTCAATAAAAAGAAGGAGAGCCGCGCTCTCCCTCGCTTCGCTACTTTAGTCGCTTAAGCTTAATTCTCGTCGATCTTAAGAACAGCCATGAACGCTTCCTGCGGCACCTCTACGCTGCCGACCTGCTTCATCCGCTTCTTGCCTTCCTTTTGCTTCTCAAGCAGCTTACGCTTACGGCTGATGTCGCCGCCGTAACACTTGGCAAGAACGTTCTTGCGCATAGCCTTAACCGTCTCGCGGGCAATGACCTTCGTTCCGATCGATGCCTGGATCGGCACCTCGAACATTTGACGCGGGATAAGCTCTTTCATTTTCTCGCAAATGAGACGTCCACGGTTGTATGCGCGATCGCGGTGAACGATGACCGACAAGGCGTCAACCTGCTCGCCGTTCAGCATGATGTCCATCTTCACGAGATTCGAGCGGCGATAGCCGGATACTTCATAATCGAACGAAGCGTAACCCTTCGTATTCGACTTCAATTGATCGAAGAAATCATATACAATCTCGGACAACGGGATTTGGTACGTAAGCGTAACGCGGTTCGTATCCAAGTATTCCATGTTAACGAACTCGCCGCGTTTATTTTGACAAAGCTCCATGATCGCTCCGACATAGTCGTTAGGCACGATAATGCCCGCTTTAACGAAGGGCTCTTCAACATAATCAAGCTTGCCCGCTTCAGGATAGTTCGACGGGTTATCGATATCCATTGTATCGCCGTTCGTCAACGTTACTTTGTAAATAACGCTTGGCGCCGTCGTAATAAGCGGAATATTGAACTCGCGCTCGATACGCTCCTGAATAATCTCCATATGCAGCAGTCCCAAGAATCCGCAGCGGAAGCCGAAGCCAAGTGCTGTCGAAGATTCCGGCTCGTATCTGAGCGATGCGTCGTTCAGCTCAAGCTTCTCAAGCGCTTCGCGCAAATCATTGTAATCTTGCGTCTCGATCGGATACAAGCCGCAGAATACCATCGGATTAATACGACGGTAACCTGGCAGCGGCTCTGGAGCCGGACGCTTCGCTTCCGTCACCGTATCGCCGACACGCGTATCCTTCACGTTTTTGATGCCTGCTACAACGAAGCCTACGTCGCCTACGGCCAGCTCGTCGACAATCGTCATCCGCGGCTTGAAGGCGCCGACCTCAATGACTTCGAATTCCGCTCCTGTTGCCATGAAGCGAATTTTCTTGCCGGCTTTGATGCTTCCGTCCATGACGCGCACATATACGATTACGCCTTTGTAGGGATCGTAGTGTGAGTCGAATATAAGTGCCTTAAGCGGCTCATCCGGATCTCCGGTCGGTGCAGGAACTTTGGCTACGACCTGCTCCAATATTTCCTTTATGCCGATACCCGCTTTCGCTGATGCAAGAACGGCTTCGCTTGCATCAAGGCCGATAACATCCTCGATTTCCTGCTTCACTCGTTCAGGCTCGGCGCTAGGCAAATCGATCTTATTAATGACAGGCAAGATCTCCAGGCTGTTGTCCAATGCCAAGTAAACGTTGGCAAGCGTCTGCGCCTCGATACCCTGCGCCGCGTCAACAACAAGCAGTGCTCCTTCGCAGGCCGCCATGCTTCGAGATACCTCGTATGTAAAGTCGACGTGTCCCGGCGTATCGATCAAGTTCAGAATGTACTCTTCGCCGTCGTCGGCGCGGTATCCTAATCTAACAGCTTGAAGTTTAATGGTAATGCCGCGTTCCCGCTCCAGATCCATCTGATCAAGAACCTGCGATTGCATCTCGCGGGAAGTAAGTGCGCCGGTATACTCCAGTATCCGGTCGGCTAAAGTTGATTTGCCATGGTCTATATGCGCAATAATAGAAAAATTTCTAATTTTCTTTTGTCGGTCACGAACGTCTGTCATGCCTAACCCCCACAATTTCCAATAATTCTACTCATTCTTTCTAGTATATCAGCTTAAGGGGCATGTGGGCAATGTTCATTCTTACTTCGTCAATCCGTCGAAGATCGAGACGACGAAACGGATGCCTCCGCTCGATACAGACTGCAGCATTCCTGAAGCGGATTCCGCCAGCTTGTCGACGGCGGGCTCGTTCTCTTGAAGCGGAATACCAGGCAGCCGCTCGTTCTCATCGACAACCGCATTCTCGTCTGCTCCGGCATCTGCTTTGCCAGCTTTGGTCAGCAGACGCTTCGTCTCCTCAAGCTCCCGCTCCAATTGCTCAATCTTACGCGCATAGACCAAGTTCTCATCCTGCTGCTCTATATTTTCCTCAGTTCCGTCACTTTCGTATTCGTCATAGTAGCCGCTGCCCGATTCCGTTTCCTCGAAGGAACCGTTAATGCGCTCAATGCCGGATGAAGACATCTCGATTCCGTATAAGACAATAAACACAATCGCGCCTCCCAGCAGCGTCCACTTAAGCGCACCCTTCTTCATCGCTCATTCTTCCCTTCCACTCGTTCATAATGGCTTCTTTGTATTAGGAGCTGTTACCTTCGCATCTTCCCAGTAGATCTCGCCAATGACTTCCGCAAGCGCATCTGCCGTACGGTAAGATTCCTCAAGCGTGTTATCTACACCGCCGATCTCGATTAGCACGCTGTCCGAAGCGAGCGATTGATTATATTCCCCATTACCTGTAGCAGCTGTCTTGCCCCAAATGCCGCGCGATATGCCAGGATACTTTTTCTCCAGCTCTTCATGGATTTGCGTAGCGAACTCTTCGTTTTCTTTCCAGTTCGGATTTTTGTGGCCGATTATAAAATACACCTGAGCATAACTTTTGCCCTTAATATCAATCGTCGTATATTTACGCTTCTGCGAATCGCGATGCAGATCGAAAAAAAACTTAAGCTTCTTGCTGCTCGCAATCGCTTCCTTCACGGTCTTCATCGAATATTTGTAGGACAGCTCCCAGCGGTAATCCTTAATCGCGGTCGGGTAGTCAGTCTTGCTGTGCAGCGCGCCGACGCCTTCTTCCTCCAATTTATCCGCGAGTCTTTTGCCGACCAAAGTGATGTTAGTCGTCGTGGAGTTCGGATCCTTCATCTTCTCCGTCAATTCAGGGAACCAGGATTCGCGATTATGCGAATGATAGATGAAGACAACGTCCTCGCCACCTGTCGTTGGCTCTGACGGTTCGTCTCCATCACCTTGCGATGGAGCATCGGTCGCTGGCGTTGTTGGTGCAGCTCCAGGATCGGTTGCGCCTTCAGAGCCTTCAGAGCCTTCAGAGCCCTCAGAGCCTTCAGAACCAATACCTGTGCCCGTATTAGGCTCGGATATGATTGGCGTATTGTCTTCCGGTCCAATTGCGGTGTCCGTTCCAATGCCCTGCCGAATTAGGAATGCGTCGTTCGCGCTCATACCCGGCAATTCCCCCGCAAGAAGACTTTTCGGATCATTCGGATTAATATCGGTTAACGCACGAATGAGAAATTTKCTGATTTGCTTGCTGGAAAGTGAACCCGATTCGCCGCTGCTCTGGAATGCAGGCATCTCCATCTCTAGCATGTCCCCAAAGAAGCCGCTAGATACCGATGCAGCGAAGCCTTTCATTGAATTGACCGGATCGGCCGTCGATTGCTGATGAGCCATGCCCGCTAATCCTATCAAAATAAAAAATAAGGTCGAGCTAAATGAAAGAAGCGCAAACGTGCGCCCCGTCACCAGCAAATTTCGTATCCGCCTGCTTTCTTTCCCGAAATCCAGCAGCATCATCGTTCGTTTCATCACTTGTATTCCTCCCGTCTTAAATGTCCGTTAGCTACTATTAATCTATGATCGCCGCCGAGTTCATAGAACCACTAGAGAGCAGTTTGTTGGTTACAATCTCATAGATTTGGATTGGGAGAGGATCGTTTTATGTGAAAAGGTAGGAATGCAAAAAAGAACGTCCCAGCCAAAGACCGGGACGTCACATGTGATCCTTAATGCGTATAGGCAGCCACATTATCGGTATCCACCGCATCATGAAGCGAAGCGTTAAGTCCGCTTGCGATAATGTTGGCAATATCCTCAATAAACTGGTCTATCTCCTTCGGGGTAACGAGCAGATCATGGCCAAGCGGACTCAGAACTTCCTTTACAAGCTGAAGCCGCTCTTGTTCGGGCAACTGGTTCATGACTCCGAAAATATGATTCGAATCGCCCTTCTGCTTCTCGATATGGGATCTCATCATCTCGAGCGTATTGTTGACAATGGTCGAAGCGTACACGACGGTCGGCACGCCGATCGCGATGACAGGCACGCCCAATATTTCTTTCGTCAATCCTTTGCGCTTATTGCCTATACCCGAGCCGGGATGAATGCCTGTGTCCGCAATTTGAATCGTCGTATTCACCCGTTCAATCGCTTTAGACGCCAAAGCGTCGATTGCAATAACAAGATCAGGCTTCGAGCGCTCCACGATCCCTTGTACGATCTCGCTTGACTCGATGCCTGTAATGCCGAGTACGCCTGGCGCGATCGCGCTAACGGGACGATAGCCTGGCGCGACTTGATCGGGCATTAATTCAAAGTAATGCCGAGTAACCATAACGTTCTCGACGACTAGCGGTCCAAGCGCGTCGGGAGTAACATTCCAGTTGCCCAAGCCGACGATCAATACTTTGGCCATTTTGTTAATGCCGAGCCGCTCTAGAAACTTCTCGAAATGTTTGGCGAACGCCGTTGCCACCCGGTCTTGAAGCTCCGTATCCTGATTGCGCAGCTCCGGTACCTCGATTGTTACGTATTGGCCTTGCATTTTGCCGATAGCCTGCGAGCCCTGCTCATTCTGCACATGCAGCTGCGTAATCGTAATGCCTTTATCCTCCGTCACCTCGGAGACAATGCCGGGTATGGGACCGCCGCCCGGCGTTTCCGCCATTTCTTTCGCTTCCAGCGCCAAGTCGGTTCGAATATTATATTGCTGCAGATCAAGCTCACTCATTGTTCGGTGCTCCCTTCTTGCGTACGTATGTACTTTCGTTATTGTTTGCAAGGAGATCATTTTCATACTTTGATTTCTTTGGCTGCATCCTATTGACGTCTAGACCTCACATTGGTTACTATTGCTTTTTGGCAACCTGCATGATAATATATTTTAAGTTGTGTTATCTAGATATTTACCGTTGTGAACAGTTTAGGAGGTGAATTCCATGCCAAACATTAAATCCGCAATTAAACGCGTCAAAACAAGCGAAAAACGCCGTGCTTTGAACGCATCCCAAAAATCCGCACTTCGTTCGGCCGTTAAATCTGCTGACCAAGCAATTGCTGGCACTGACGTTAACGCAGCTAAAGCTGCATTGATCGCTGCTACCAAAAAATTGGACAAAGCAGCTACGAAAGGCCTGATTCATAAAAATGCGGCTTCCCGCAAAAAATCGCGCCTTGCTAAAAAGCTGAATGCCTTGTCGGCACAAGCTTAATAACAGCCAAGTTGAAACGGCTTCATCGATCGCTTAGCGAACGGTGAAGCCGTTTTTTTTGTTATAAGGCATAGTGGGAATTCCAGTTTGAGATAAAAAAAGAGCAGCAGCGCTGCCGCAATGTCGCGGCTACGCTCTCTGCTCAAGTCCTAATGATAGCAAGTACAATTCAAGTCCTAATGTCTTGTCAATGGCGCCTGTCTTCATTTTGTAATCCAGGTCGGCTAACGACGCGAGCAGTTGCCCAAGTCTTGCTGTTTGGAACTTGCGGCTCTTCTCCGCTGACAGCTTCACCGCATAAGGATGAAGGCCGAGCTGCCCCGCCATCTGCTGCGGCGAATACTGATGCTGCTCAAGCTCCTTAATCTGCAGCATGATACGCAGCTGCCTTGCGATGAGCGCAGCAATCTTAATCGGCTCTTCCCGCCTGATGAGCAGCTCGCGATACATACGGAGCGCACGGTCGATACGCAGCTCAGCGATAGCTTCGATAAGCGCGAATACATCCTCTTCGGCCGTTGCGGCAGTAAGCATCGACGCTTCTTCAGCGGTAATCGTCCCCCCTGCTCCAGCATGCAGACAAAGCTTGTCTACCTCTTGCGCCAGCTGCTGCATATTGGCGCCTGTCCGCATGAAGAGAAGATCGGCTGCATCTGACTCGAGAGTTCTCTGCTGTTCTGCTGCACGCTTGATCATCCATTGCTTCAATTGCGCCGCGTCCAGCTCTGGAAAAGCGATTAGCGAATGGCGATCCTTAAGTGTCTTCACCAGCTTACGGCGTTCATCCAGCTTTTCCGCATGCACGCTTACCACAATAACCGACGTTTCGGAAGGATTCTCTATGTACTGCAACAGCTTCTCGGGCTTATGCTCGATCTTGCCGCCTTCTTTGCCGCCAGCGGCAAACACATTCATATCTCGAATTAACACGAGCTTGCGCGGCACAAAGAATGGCAGCGTCTCCGCTTCCAATACGGCTTCCTCGATCGATGTCTCGGCGGTATCGAATTTAACGATGCCGAGCTCCCTCTCATCAGACGTAAACAGCTTGTCCGATAACGTATCAATAAAATGCTGAACGCGGTAACGATCCTTACCGTACAATACATAGATCGGTCTGAAACGGCCTCCCTTAATTTCCTTTAATGCTTCCTTCGGATCCAATCGTATTCACCGCCTTCCCAATGATGTCCTTAATCTCGGCTTGGCACACGATGACTTAGAATAGACGGCAACAAAGGGATGTGCCGTCAGAAGGCTACATCCCTTTGTCCAAAGATAAGAGCTGATTCATGAAACAAACAACGCTTATCCCTCAACATGACCCGGTTCTCACTATTATCCGGATGCCCTACTCCGTTAACAGTCAGCCCGACCCAGCTTGCCGAACATCTATATAAACAGCCGCAGGCAGGTCCATGGTACCGCCCTACGGTTGGTCATACGTTCGTCACGCTCTCGCCAGCTTGCAATGGTTGCTCGTTGCTTATACTATACGCAAAGCTTCAGGATAGTGTGCGAATACCCGCAAATTAATGTTGCGCCTTCGTGTCGCTTCCCGCCTTTACGTCTATAACGTATTTCTCACTAGCGCCTTGTTCCAACTGTACTTCATAGTTCAGCACGGTATTGTCGTCTGACCAGACGAGCCCGGCAAGCTTGCCGTTCTTTCGGTCCGTCTCGAACAGAAGCGATTGATCCGCAGCCTTAAATATCTTCACCTTAAAGCCTTCCGCGACCGCTTGCCATTCTCCATTAGGTGAAATGGCAGTAATCGCAACCGGCACTTCGCTCATAATCCCTTGAGTGCCCGGCGTAGAGGTAAAGGTGTCGGTTCCGGACTTATTGCTCATTCCATCGCCGCTTAACGCTCCGCTTTCCAAGGTATTAGACGTCTCCATCTCCGGTTCGGATTCAGGTATCGGTTGTTTGCCGACTTCTCCCGAGCTCGTTGCTTCGTCTAACTGGTCTGGAGCTCCTGCTGCAGGTGATCCTTCATTTCCTTGCGTGCGAACGCTAGGCTGAGCACCGCCATCTGAATCACCTGACGATTCGATGTCCTCTTCGGCGGCAGACGCGTCCTGCTCTATTTTTTGGTCCGATTTCAAGCTATATACGTCGCTTCGCTGAGCAATGTCCATCGTGTCATTGGAAGCCGATTCTTGAGCAGTCATCGAATTCGCACTGTCGTTGTCGAAGCCCGGGCCGATTCCTGCGTTATAGCCAATAATGAACAAGCCGGCGACGACGCCTGCCGCTATGATCCCGCCCACATACCGAAGCGATGGAAGACGTCGGCTGCGTGCCAACCGGCGAGCTGCAAGCTTACCCTGCTCCTGTTCAACTTCATCCTTATGAACGACATACATCGAATCGTTTCGCTCTTCCAGATCCAAACGCTGTAGCTCCGGCAATATCGCATCGACTAAGCTATAGCTTGGAACAACCTTAGGCAAACTAGTAAGTTCGGCGGACAGCAACTGAAGTCTATCATACATTGCTGCACAGTCCGGACAATGTCTAGTATGATCTATCAAGACGCTGTACTCGCTCTCGTCGAGATCGCCATCTAGCTGCCTGTGCATTAAATCCATCACCTCTTGACAATTCATCCCCGGACACCACCTTTCTGATAATCATGGAGTAAAGTTTGCAGTTGCTGTCTAGCTCTAAACAAATAAGACTTCACCGTATTGAGCGGCAAATCGAGCGAATCGGCAATTTCGTTGTACGAAAAATCCTGCAAATAACGAAGCACGACGACAGCCCGATGATGCTCGGGAAGCTTCTCGATCGCGGACCGAATGTCTTGTACCGCATACGCGGACATAACCTCGTCCTCTACWTTCTGCTTCTCGCGAAAAACCATCTCATGCTCGTCAATCGATACCGTCGGCTTATTCCTTCGAAATTTATCGATACATATGTTRGTCACGATTCGTTGAATCCATGTCTTGAATTGAGCCTTCTCTTCATAAGAGCTGATCTTCGTATAGATGCGTATAAGCGMCTCCTGGGCCGCATCCATAGCGTCCTGCTCGTTATTCAATATATAATAGGCTGTMCGATAAACATGGGTTTCAATCTCACGCAATAGAGTTATTAAAGCGTCGCGATCTCCCGACTGAGCGGCTCGTATGAGGTCCGGCTCCACCACGAAGGATCCCCCTCTCTTGCAACCTCTCTGACGAGGCGGTTGCATTAAAAGTTGCAATTTTTTTTAAGAATTCTTAAGAAATATTAAGAAATATGAAGTTCGCCTTTAATTAGCTTCTAATCGCCAACACACTGCGGCAGTTAAGCCCCCACAGTCAGAGTTCGATCACAGCTGTATACGCTAATTTATATACTAAGAATTATTAGAAAAGTTTCATGACAGACAAYTCCACATTAAAGGATACCAAATATTCAGTTGCCCGTATATAGAAATGCGATGTTCCGCTTGCATTTACAAACGTCAATAAGCCCTCTGCTCGATGAGCGGGGCTAATATAATGACTTTTAGCAGCTATGCTTTTGATTCATCATCAACTCTAATTTCCAACAAATAGTCCTTTCTCCGATATGGAGAATTGGATCTCTCCGTCCAGGTCGGTTCGCCATAGCCGAGCTCCAGCCGCAGCAAGTTTGGCAAGAACGTCCGGATGAGGGTGACCGTAGCTGTTCGTTGCTCCAACCGAAGCTGCCGCACCCATTGGCCGCCAATAATGAAGCCATTCATCGCTTGTCGAGAACCTGCTGCCATGATGAGCGATCTTTAATACAGCTGCACGGTCGATTGGGTCAATGGCATGGTTGGTTTGGCGCATCAGGTCGATAATCGCGTGCTCCGTAGACGCATTGATATCGCCGGACATAACGAATAATTGTTCGTGGATTCGAAGGGACAAGACGACGCTTAGCTCATTCTGCTCCTGCTGTACTTCAATAACGTCATTTGATTGTTGCGGCGGCCATAACACTTGAACATCCGTACTGTCATCAACATTCATCTCCATCCCCGCATAAACTCCGTACATGGGGATAGACTTGTCAAGCGCAGTCTGGATAAGCTTCTCTGCGTCCTCAGCTTGCTTGACCGATCCATTCCACCAAATACTTTTGACGGGAATCGATTCAATCACTGCCTGCAGTCCCCTTATATGATCGCTGTCAAGATGAGTAATCACAAGAACGTCAATCTCCCGCGCGCCTCGCTTCATTAAAAGCGGTACTAGAAGCTTGCGTCCTACCTCGAAAGGATCGCTTCTCGCACGCCATTCTTCGCCTGGCTTCACGAAAGATAAAGTACCGCCCCCGTCGATAAGCATATGCTTGCCTTCTGGCGTTCTAATATGGATGGCATCCCCTTGTCCGACATCGATGACGCTGATCTTCGCCTTGTTATCCCATCGATCGGGATCGTATGCCAAAAATAAGAGTGTTCCTATAATCATTATCATTACAAGAGGCTTGTACACTTTGCGAAGTACTTCACCCACTGAGTGCTCCTCCCTTATCGTTGACAGGTTAAGGCGTTGTCGTAACTCGATTAACGGGTCGGGAAGCACGACATCGTTCGAAGTGCCAACAGGAAGCGGAATCGTGGGTACAACCAAACGATCTGTTATCTGATCTATAGGATTGTTTTCATTAAGCTGAGGACGAACGCGCTGATTAAGCCAATGAAACGTCAAGCACAGTGCTGCCAGCCAAGCAACAACCCACCATAAGGGCGGGCTCGCCCAGATCGTTCGAAGACTATCGACCGCAGCTAACTTCTCGACAAGAGCGAACGTCCATTCGTTGGCATAATGGGATACATAAGAGAGCGTCTTACCGCCGCCCTCCCATAACAGGCTGATAATGAGCGCTCCAGCACCTATCGGCATGACGACAAAGCTAATAAACGGGACGAGAATGAAATTGGCCGGAAGCGACAATAGATGAAATTGGTTAAAGTAATAGATCGATATCGGAAACGATACAAGCTGCGCGACGAGCGTCACTGCCGCAAGGTCAAGCAGCGCCTTGCCCCTGCGCCACTCAGGCATTGCCTTTCGCACTGGATTGACGCCGAGTATTAGCCCGATCGTGACAATGAAAGACAACTGGAAGCTTACATTCTCGAGGAAATAGGGATCGTAGATGAGCATAACCAAAGCAGCTGCCGCCAGCAGATGCAGCCCGTCCTTAAGTTTGCCCAGCCGCGCTGCAAGCAGGCCGAGTATCGCCATAAGTCCGGCTCGCACGACGGATGGCGATGCGCCGGAGAGCAGGACATATAGCGGTACGGCAATCATAAGCAGCAGAAGCGTTCGCTCGCGCGTCAGCCTTGCGAGCCGCAGCAGTCCTCCAAGCGCGTAGAGGAACACCGCGACGTGCAGTCCTGAAATGGCCAATATATGCGTCAGACCAAGACGCGAGAATTGCTGGAACTGCTGCGGGTCGAGGTCCTCGCGGATGCCGAGGACGAGACCCTTCATGTACCCGGACTGATCGGACGGGTACAGGGCGTTCATCCGTGCGCCGAGGCTGTCGCGCGCGGCATCGATGCGGCCGAGCATAGCGGCCGCGGTCCAGGCTGGGCCCGCCGACGCTTTGACGTAGGCGGCGCCCTTGACCTTGAGCAGCCAGTGGATGCGCTGGCTGCGAAGATAGCGGCGGTAATCGAAGCCGCCGCTATTCGTTGCTGCGGCCGGCTGCGCTAGCTCGCCGCTAATCACGACCTTGTCGCCGCGCTTCCAGCCCGCGGCAACAACTTGCTCCGGCTGCTCCGCCAGCCGCACCTGAACGATCAGCCGCTCGCGCACAGCTCGCGGCTTCGCATCCCCCTTCACGCGCAGACGTTCCGTCCTGACGCGGAAGCTGACCCGGTCGCCGTCGACCTCTACGACCGACACGATAACCCCCTCCGCCTCCGCCTCGAATCCGGCTCGCGGCCCTTCCGCCTCGGCGGCGGCCAGCAGCTCCGGCAGCCCGGTCACGTTATGGGCATCCGCCCATAGACGCTCCCCTGCCGCAAGCCCCGCCGCGAGCAAGCAGGCGATCGCCAGTCTCGGCGACGCCTTCCCTAACATCACGCAGGCGGCGGCCCCGAACAAGGCCGCCTCGCCGGCATATACGACGCCTTGCGCGTTAAGTCCCGCCGCAGCCGCGCTTCCGCACACATAACATAGCACAAACCAAATAAGCGGCCTTCTGTTCATCCCGCTCCCCCTTTCCTACCTGCAACATCGCAACAAAACAACAAAAAGAACCACCGCCGGCATCAAAAAAGATGCAAGCGGAGGTTCTTCCTCTGCCACTTTAATATTGAAATACGATTTACTACAATGTAATTTCCATCTGAGCTTGAGCCGGCGGATCGAACTGATCCAAGCTGCGAAACACAATTCCCTTCTGTTCCATTAGCGCAGCGACTTTCTCGCTGTCCTTCGGATAGCTGCGATGATATACGATCTCTACGATACCGCTATTGGCAAGCATATTCGCGCACGTCCAGCACGGCTGATCCGTCACGTAGACGACCGACCCTTCGCGGTCTGCGCGATCGGTGAACAGGAGGAGATTTTGCTCGGCATGTATGGTCCGAATGCAGCGCTGCTTCTTCACAACCTGCTCCTTGCCGTCCACGAGCTTCATCTCGATCTCTTCCGCGATCATACAGCCCTCTTCCAGGCAATCGTGTACGCCCATTGGCGCGCCGTTATAAGCAGTCCCGAGCAGCTTCTTGCCCTGTACGAGCACGGCTCCGACATGTCTTCTTGGACAGCGCGATCGCGTTGACACCATGTAGGCGATATCCATGAAATACGTATCCCAATCTTTACGGGCAGTCTCTTGTGTTTCCTTCAACATTGTTCAGCTTCTTCCTCTCTCTTGCTCATGCTGCTTCTATCCTTCATGCTGTAAGCTTGACTATGTGCCGTTATGTTATGATTTCGTCTTATGCACCCTGTTGGCTAAGCGTAAGCGCCTGACTCAGGTCTGCCAAAATATCGTCGATGCCTTCCGTTCCGATCGACAAGCGAATCATGCCTGGCGCAACGCCTGCCGCATCCTGCTCATCGGCCGACAGCTGCTGGTGCGTCGTACTCGCCGGATGAATGATAAGCGACTTCGAATCGCCGACGTTAGCGAGATGAGAGAACAGCTTAACGGAATTGATCACTTTCTTGCCGGCTTCTACGCCGCCTTTAATTCCGAATGTAAGAATAGCGCCTTTGCCCTTCGGCAAATACTTCTGCGCCAGCTCATAGGATGGATGGCTTGGAAGGCCCGGGTAGTTCACCCATTCAACCGACTCATGAGCTTCCAGGAACTCGGCCACCTGCTGAGCATTCGAGCTATGGCGCTCCATACGCAAATGCAGCGTCTCAAGTCCTTGCAGCAGCAGGAACGAGTTGAACGGCGATAAAGCCGCGCCCATATCGCGAAGCAGCTGTACGCGAGCTTTAATAATATAAGCTATCGGACCAACCGCATCCGTATATACAACGCCGTGATAGCTTGGGTCCGGTTCGGTAAGGCCAGGGAACTTACCGCTTGCCTTCCAATCGAACTTGCCTCCGTCGACGATAACGCCGCCTATCGATGTGCCGTGACCGCCAATGAACTTCGTAGCGGAATGGACAACGATATCGACTCCATGTTCAATCGGACGGCATAGGTAAGGACTTGGGAACGTATTGTCCACGATGAACGGAATGCCGTTCTCATGCGCGATCGCCGCAACAGCTTCCAGGTCGATAATATCGCCCTTCGGATTGCCGATCGTCTCCGCATATACGGCTTTCGTGCGCTCTGTAATCGCAGCGCGGAAGTTCTCCGGATTCGAAGGATCTACGAATTTGACTGTAATGCCAAGCTTCGGAAGCGTCGTGGAGAACAGGTTGTATGTACCGCCATACAGGCTTGTCGCAGAGACGATCTCGTCACCGGCGCCTGCAATGTTCAGCAGTGCATAAGTAATAGCAGACTGGCCGGATGCGACCGCAAGCGCTGCCGGTGCGCCTTCGAGCTCAGCTACGCGCTTCTCGAATACGTCCGATGTCGGGTTCATTAGGCGCGTATAAATGTTGCCGAATTCCTGCAAAGAGAATAAGCTTGCTGCGTGATCTGTATCTCTAAATCCGTACGACGTCGTTTGGTAGATCGGTACTGCGCGCGACATTGTCGTTGGATCGATTTGTTGGCCTCCGTGGACGGCTACCGTATCAAGTGAGAGCTTGCGTTGTTCAGACATCTTAATTGAACGCCTCCTATAAAAGTAAATGATAATGGCACTGCGGTCAAAGCAGGATACCTGCCTCGTCAGCTTCAGACTCCTGCTGCAACCGATTCCTTCCATTATCTCACAATCATGGACGAGCCACAATGCCCTCTTTCATGCCCRCAAGCAGCTTTTCGCCTATTCCTCGCACTCTGAGCAGATCATTTACCGTGGCAAAAGGACCATTCTTCTCCCTATCATCGACAATAGCCTGCGCCTTAGCGGGGCCGATTCCTTTCAACGCATCCAGTTCTTCTGCGGTCGCTCGGTTAATATCAAGCTTGCCCGTCTGGTCATCTTCAATCATTAGCTCGCTGTCCGCTTGAGCATCATCAGCATCAGCTGCGCTACCCGTCTTCCCTGCTTCGTCGTTCACAGCGCGCCTCTCCTCACCCTCATGAGCATCGCCTGCCTCGTTCTTTGAACCAGCCGCCTCCTCACCGCGCGTTGAAGCATCCGGCTCCAGCTCCTTCAAAGCAAGCTCCACCTCGTCATTCAATGCAGTCCATTGTTCACGGTTATCCTGCTTAGGCTGAGTGAATGCTGCGACGAGCAAAACCGCTGCCGCTGCTAGACAAACCGCCGCCGGCAGCCATAACTTCATCTCCACACGAGCATACTTTTTTTGCATTACGCAACAGCTCCTCTTTATTTTCATATATTAGCTAGAAGTGTCTGTTATCTTAATTGCGTGCATATGGAACAAGTCATGCAGAATATGGTAAGAGAGTACGCAAAACGCGGCTTATGCTTAGGGGGGCTCCGCATGAATGTCGGATTTATCGGGACGGGAACGATGGGAAGCCTGCTGATTGAGGCTTTTATCGCATCGGGCGCGCTTTCGCCTGCACAAATTGTTATTAGCAACCGCACCTTTGCAAAGGCGCAAGCTTTGGCTGACCGTTACTCCGGCATGACAGCAGAGACGACGAATGCTGCGGTTGCTTGCGGCAGCGAAATTGTTTTTTTGTGCATCAAGCCTCATGAGTTCAAGAAAGCGGTCGACGATTTGAAGCACATCGTCCATCCCAGTCAAATCATCGTGTCCATCACGAGTCCCGTGCTGATCGCCCAGCTCGAAGACGAACTGGACTGCAAAATCGCAAAAGTCATTCCAAGCATTACGAACCAAGTATCGAGCGGCGCCACGTTATGCATCTATGGCAAACGAATGAACGAGGCGGATAAAACGAAGCTTGAACAACTCCTCGCCTACATTAGCGAACCGCTTCGCATTCAAGAATCCCATACGCGAATCGTGTCCGATTTATCGAGCTGCGGTCCAGCCTTCTTTACGTTTCTGCTGGAGCAATTCATCGAAGCTGCAGTCGAAGAAACAGGGATCGCGCGCGAAGAAGCGCGCAAGGTCGCAAGCGCGATGATGCTCGGAACCGGATTGCTGCTGACGGAGGGCGGATTAACGCCTGCCGACGTGCAGGAGAAGGTCGCCGTACCAGGCGGAATAACGGCGCAAGCACTGGAATACTTGAAGCGTGAGACAGGCGGCATGTTCAATCAGCTTATTCGTACGACGCATAACAAGTATAAGGACGATTTAATCAAGGTTTCTGCCTCATTTATGAGCGAAGAGGTGAACGGGCAATAGCTGTGCTTCAGCTAAAGCCCGCTCACCTCTTCGAAGTTTTGCGGCTGTATTCGTATTAGTTGGCTACGATGTTAACAAGCTTGCCTTTTACGGCAACCACTTTGCGAACGGTTTTGCCCGCGATAAGCTCTTGAACCTTCTCGAGCTCCTTCGCCAGGCGTTCCATCTCGTCCGTTTCTGTATCGGCAGCGATCGAGACGCGTTCTACGATCTTGCCGTTCACTTGAACGACAATCTCTACCTCTTGATCGACCGTCCAAGCTTCCTCGTACTTCGGCCACTCGGAATACGTAATCGTCTCCGCGCGTCCAAGCTTCTCCCACAACTCTTCCGTAATATGCGGAGCGATCGGGGACAGCATTTGCAAGAACTGCGCCATCGCCTCACGCGGAAGCACTTCCGTCTTGTAGGCTTCGTTAACGAAGATCATCAACTGGCTAATGACCGTATTGAAACGAAGGTTTTCGTAATCCTCGGTTACCTTCTTAATCGAACGATGCCATGTGCGCTTGAACGCATCGCTAGTATCGCCATCYGTTATTTTCGCGCTCAAGCTGCCGTCCTCGTTAATGAACAAGCGCCATACGCGGCTCAAGAAACGGTAAGTGCCTTCAACCCCGTTCGTATTCCACGGCTTCGTCGCTTCAAGCGGACCCATGAACATTTCGTACATGCGAAGCGTATCTGCGCCGAACTCGCCTACGATGTCGTCCGGGTTGATGACATTGCCGCGTGATTTGGACATCTTCTCGTTGTTCGTACCAAGAATCATCCCTTGGTTAACGAGCTTGTGGAACGGCTCCTTCGTATCGACAACGCCAATATCGTACAGCACTTTATGCCAGAAGCGCGCATACAGCAAGTGAAGCACCGCATGCTCCGCGCCGCCGATATAAAGATCGACCGGCAGCCATTCCTTTTGCTTCTCCTTGGAACAAATCTCATTCTCGTTCTTCGGATCGATGAAGCGCAAGTAATACCAGCAGCTGCCTGCCCATTGCGGCATCGTGTTCGTCTCGCGGCGAGCATTCATCCCCGTCTCCGGATCGATTGTATTGACCCATTCAGTGACGTTCGCTAGCGGTGATTCGCCCGTTCCGGACGGCTTGATCGCATCGACATCAGGCAGCAGCAGCGGCAGCTGATCCTCAGGGACAGGCTTCATCGTTCCATCCTCCAAGTGGAGAATCGGAATCGGCTCGCCCCAGTAGCGTTGACGGCTGAACAGCCAGTCGCGCAAGCGATAAGTCACTTTTCCTTGGCCCTTGCCAGTCTCTTGCAAATGCTTAATCATTGCGGCAATTGCCTCTTCATTGTTCAGACCGTTAATGAAATCGGAGTTAACATGCGGGCCGTCTCCAGCAAAAGCTTCTTTCGTTACGTCTCCGCCTTCAACAACCTCGATAATCGGCAACCCGAACTGCTTCGCAAACTCCCAGTCGCGTACGTCATGACCAGGTACGGCCATAATTGCTCCCGTKCCGTAGCCTGCAAGCACGTAATCGGCAATCCAGATCGGCGTCTTAGCTCCATTCACCGGGTTGATCGCATAAGCGCCAGTGAATACGCCTGTCTTGTCCTTCGCCAAATCTGTACGTTCCAAATCGCTCTTGCGAGCAGCAGCGTCTTGATAAGCTTCAACAGCAGCCTTCTGATCGGCTGTCGTAATGGAAGCTACCAGCTCATGCTCAGGTGCAAGCACGCAATACGTAGCGCCGAACAGCGTGTCGGGACGGGTTGTGAACACAACTAGCGAATCGTTATGGCCGTCAATTGCGAACGTCACTTCCGCGCCCGTCGACTTGCCGATCCAGTTGCGCTGCATATCTTTAATGCTTTCCGTCCAATCCAGCTCTTCCAGATCTTCAAGCAAACGCTCCGCGTACTCGGTAATTCTCAGAATCCATTGACGCATCGGCTTGCGAATAACCGGATGGCCGCCGCGTTCGCTTAGGCCGTCGATGACTTCCTCATTAGCAAGAACGGTGCCAAGCGCCGGACACCAGTTAACCGGAACCTCTGCTACATAAGCAAGTCCGCGGTTGTACAATTGGATGAAAATCCACTGCGTCCATTTATAATAATCCGGGTCCGTCGTGCTGAACTCGCGATCCCAATCGTAGGAGAAACCTAGCGATTTGATTTGACGGCGGAAGTTGTCGATATTTTTGAACGTAATGTCTCTTGGATGCTGGCCTGTATCGAGCGCGTGCTGCTCGGCCGGCAAGCCGAAAGCGTCCCAGCCCATTGGATGAAGGACATTATAGCCCTGCATGCGCTTGTAGCGGGATACGATATCTGTTGCGGTATAACCTTCCGGATGGCCTACATGCAAGCCTGCTCCAGATGGATACGGGAACATGTCGAGTGCGTAAAATTTAGGTTTGCCTTGCTCTTCCTTCGTTTGGAACGTCTTGTTCTTATCCCAATATTGCTGCCACTTCGGCTCTACAACAAGCGGGTTGTAGCCGTGAAATTGCTGCTCCTGACTCATCATCTATTCCTCCTACAAAGTTAAACTTACTCACGATTAAGCGCTCAATCCAAGGCTAGGCTTAGATTGCAATAAAAAAACTCCCGCCCCTAGCGTATTACGCTAGGGACGAGAGTTGAGCTCCCGTGGTACCACCCTAGTTAGCGACGGGCATGCTTTGCCTGTGCTCACTTGTCGCCTTTATCGCAGGCCAGACGGCGCGTATGGATAACGCACAGCTCCAAGGCGAGATTCGTTCCGCAGCAGGTCCGGCTTACACCCTTACACCGGCTCTCTAGGCCTTGCTTTGCGAAATTACTGCTCCTCTTCAACGCTTCTATGGATGAAAATAGTTATTTTCGATTATAAAGATCGTTATGCTCTGTGTCAAGATCCGACAAGCGTCCGTCTCATATACCTAACGCTTCCGATAAGGATAACCAACAATAATAAATGGATTAGCAGTACCCATACCGCATTCCATTCGCCTATAAGAACGACGAACGTCCACAAGAAAAGCGGAGCAAGCTGAATAAAGCACAGCAAGAAAAGAGTGATAACCATCCATTGCTTCAACATTTGCCGATTGCTGTCCATGGTTACCATAACAATTGAGAGCAATACAGCGCCAAGTCCGATCGATACAAAGCCCCATAGGTGCACGGTCTCCCGCTCCGATCCCATTTCCATGCCAAGAAAGCTGTAGTCGAAAAACAGATCGCCGATATAACAAGCGCCAATGGTCAAGGACATAAATGCCGCGGCCAACGCGTACACATAACTTTTTCCGATCATGCGCTGCCAGCTCTCCTCATCTTGCGACCGAATGCCTCACTTATCGAAACAACAGCGAGTATAAGCGCAAGCCACAAGGTACACCACATTGACTGATCAAATAATCGTTGGAACAGCCCCATACTCCATCCATCCTCGCCAATAATCCAATAAGCAATCCGATTTGGAACACTAAAGCCTTCGTTTGCTGCTGGATTCGAGTTGGCGGCAATTGTGGAAACCAAGGCAACATTCGCGATTAGGCTTAAGAGAACCGCAAGAAACAACGTCTTCGACCAAGGCGAGTTGACAGATGCCGCTTTGGCTGCGAACGCAAATCCTATCACGATAAAGGCGCATCCGAATAGGTAGAGCATAGCTTATCCCTCCGCATTGTAAAGTTAGACTGCAATCTACTAAACGGATTCGCTTTAAATAAAGTTGCCGAAATATCCCAATTATTGCGAGTTTACGGTTTTGTCGGCAGCCGCATACCACCCAGCAACCCCGAACAAGATCGTAACGGCCAATATCATCCATAACGATGACGACCATCCATGCGTCGCGTCATGCAGCAAGCCGAATAGCAACGGCCCGGTCGCTGCCAGCAAATAGCCAATCGATTGCGCCATGCCCGATAGCTGTGCCGATTGCTCCGCATTGGACGTTCGCAGTGCGAAGAACATGACCGCCAGGCTGAAGCCTGCGCCACCAGAGATACCTAAGAGCATAATCCATAGCGGAATCCAGGATGAGGGTCCGGCTAACAACCCCACATAGGAGATGATTAGCAGAATAGCCGAGGATAAGGCGAGCGGCCGCTGACTGCGCCTCTTCGCTGCGAGAATAGGAACAATGAACGTCGCTGGAAGGCTGACGATCTGGAGCATGAACAGCATCCAGCCTGCTCCGCTATGGCTCATGCCGCGATCATGCAATATCTCCGGAAGCCATGAAATATTAACGTAAAACGTGAATGATTGCAGCCCCATGAACAGAGTAACTTGCCAAGCCAGCGCCGACCGTGTCAGCTTGTTGCCAGTCTTGTTGACGCTTGCTGATTTCCTGCCGCTACCTTCGCTTTGGAAGAAATGTTTCAGCTTGTTGAGCCGTCCGCGTACTTGAGGCAGCCATGCAGCTGCGGCAATAAGCGCGAGCAGCGACCACGAAGCGAGCATGCCTTCCCAGCCGAGCTCAAGACTTTCGGCCATTGGAATGCTGAAGCCTGATGCGAGGCCGGCGCCAAGATTCATGACGACGGAATACAGCCCTGTCATCACGCCTACCGAGCCTGGGAAATCTCGCTTGATCAGACTAGGCAACAGTACATTGGCAATCGCAATCGCCATGCCGAGCAGCATCGTTCCGGAAAGAAGCGCTGCCAAGCTTGGGAGCGAACGGATGAGGACAGCCCCGAACAGCAACAGCATAGATAGAAAAAGGCTGTTTTTTATGCCAATCCGGCTAGCCAAACGCGGCGCGAGCGGAGATATCAGGGCAAAAGCAAACAGCGGCAGCGTTGTCAGCAAACCGGTCATCGTGCTGGACAAACCGAAAGTTTGCTGAATATTCGATACGATCGGGCCGACAGCCGTAATTGGAGCGCGCAAATTAAGGGCCATGATTAGTATGCCTGCGATTAATAACGAGGTGCCGTTAATGGTGGAAGACGATACCCCGTGCGCATTCGGCAAAGATTGTCCTGATTGAAAACTTTTCACGATTAAGTCCTTCTCTCCTGTTGAATAAAGCTCTAAGTTGTTAAATATGCGAGTGGACTGCAGAACCTATGACGGACAAGCCTTCACTCTGTACCAATACTCATAAGCTTGTATGTAGCCGATCTTGTCATATAATCGGTTGGCAGGTTCATTCGCTTTGACGACAAGCAAATAACCGTGCGTTGCGCCTTCCTTCTTAGCCCAACCGAGCAATTGCCGAATAAGCTTCTCGCCGTAACCTTTGTTGCGGAACTGCGAATCCGTAACGATGTCATACAAGCCGACCCAGCCTTGCTCAAGCGTTGCGAAACCGCAGGCGACTGGAATGCCGTTATCGTAGAGCAGTCCATAACATTTCTTAATCGATGAAGACGTCAGCATGTTTCTAGTCGCGGATTTCTGCCCCTCCGTTAAGCGATTGAATACGGCTACCGCATCCAGCCACAGCTCAGAGAGCACAGGCTCGAGGGAAATGTCCGAATCCGGACCTGACGGAAGATCAACATCTTCAAGAGCGACCGTCTTCACGCATGTGCGGTCAATCAATTCATAGCCCATATCGGCTAACGCACCGTCCAGTTCAACGGGTTTGGCGAATGGCGTTATTTTAAAAACAGTCGGCGACTTCAGCTCATTGTATAGCGTCTCACAATGACGGATTTTCAACTCAAGCGGAAGCGTATGCCCATATAACGGCTGGACCGAATTCGACCGCTTCGTATATCCGTCAGCCGTGCGTATAAGCCAGCCATCGTATACCGTCGTCTGAAGCGCCGGCCAGCCGTTAAGGCTCATCTCCTCGAGCTTGAAATGGATCAGTCGCTTGATTTGATCCATATGATGACGGTCATGCCAGATGAAATCCTTCAAATACGTTTCGAATTGAAACGGATGACCGTCTGCGTCTGTATATGCGTCTTCATATTCGGTAACGCTCAACCCTTCTATGACGCTAATAATTCGACGGCGAATCGAAACAGCGTGTTCGGCCAGCTTCCGAATTTCCGTCGAAGTTCCGTAAGCCTTGGAGATTTCGTTAAATGTATCATAATCCAAGTGCTTGACCGTTAGAGATTCCATTCTGGCAGCTTTGGCAACTGCTTCCTCAAAGAAATAATCGTCCCAACGCGCGATATGGGCCACAACTTCGCGAACCGACCATTTACCTTCCGCAATGTTCTGATTCCACAGCTGCTCTCCAAGCCGCTCGATATGATGGATGAATGTATTCCATGAAACGAATTGCTCTAGCAATTGCGCTCTTGACTGCTGCTCCATACTCATACCCCGTCCTCCCAATAAGTGTTAACCTCGTGTAGTCAAATCCGATTTTCATAGATTCTATCACTTGAAGGATACCGCCACAATGAGAAAAACTCCTACCGGAGTACTTCGAGGATGAGCGACCGCGTTTAAGCGGAAGTTTTTATCGCCAATCTGAATGATCTCCTTCACGCTTTATCGCTGTAAAGCACTTAAACATTCTTATGTGGTAAAAAAAAGCCGCCGATTCGGCAGCTGCTGCGATATGGTTATAGTAGTCCGAATCTCTCCAGCTGGTCATGCTTGTTCTCCTTTAGAAGCAACTCGCGCTGCTTCGCTCCAAGAAGATCAAAATGAGGAAATGGATCTCGATTGTGAATATATCGCGGGTTCAATCCATTATCGAGACACCAACGTGACAGCTTCGCCAGATCGGAGCAGCCGACCTTCGTTACGGTTCGCATATCCGGAAATCTCGGATCAAGCCAGTAATGGGTCAGAAAGGCGATATCGCCCCCCGCAACCGCCGTTTTCCAACTCTCCATCTCCGCTCGCGTTATTCCAAAAGCCATGTTGAGCCGTTCCTCCTTTCCCTCGTCATCACAGCCTAACAGAAAGGTTCAACTATCCTTCTATGCTTGCGATTCATTTACGATTTGTTTGACTCTGCCGACCTGACCATCCGTCAGACGCACTTTAATGCCATGCGGGTGGTTCGGCGAGTTAGTAAGTATATCTTTGACGATGCCTCGCGTAAGCTTGCCTGTACGTTGATCCTGTTTGAGGACAATATCAACCGTTAGCCCCGCTTTAATCGCCGATCTGATTGTGCCATTCATTTTTTTATCATTCCTCTGCTAATCTTCGATGAAAATCAGCATAACATATGTAATGTAAAGATGCACATTAAGTGGACAACTGTTATACTAGTCTTCAAACGATCGAAATGAAATGAGGAAATATACGAATGTCTAACGCTTTTAAAGCTTTGGGGATCAGCCCCGAATTAAGCGATTTGCTCCAAAAGAACGGAATAACCGACCCAACCCCGGTACAGAAGCAGACGATACCGATGCTGCTCGAGGGACAGGACGTCATTGCGCAAGCGCAGACCGGAACAGGCAAGACGATGGCGTTCGCGCTTCCGATTCTCCAACGGATCAACACGGAGAAGGAGCAGGTGCAGGCGCTAATTCTAACGCCTACCCGCGAGCTTGCAATCCAAATAACGAGCGAGCTCAAGAAGCTTGCGCCTATCGTCGGAGCCAGCGTGCTGGCCGCTTACGGCGGTCAAGACGTAGAGGCTCAGATTCATAAGCTGAAGCGTGCGCCGCATATCGTTGTCGCAACGCCAGGCCGATTAATCGACCATATGAAGCGGCAAACGATCAATCTCGGCAAGCTGCAGATGCTTGTGCTCGACGAGGCTGACCAAATGTTGCACATGGGCTTCCTGCCCGAGGTGGAGAGCATTGTCACCCAAACGCCACGCGCTCGTCAGACGATGCTGTTCTCGGCTACTATGCCGGATGCGATCAGACGCCTAGCCGCAGAATATATGAAGACGCCATCGGATGTTCGAATCCGCAGCGCGAACGTGACGCTTGATAATATTAAGCAGCTAGTCATCGACACAACGGACCGTACCAAGCAAGACGCGCTTGTACACCTGCTGCAGCTTCATCAGCCTTACTTGGCTGTTATCTTCTGCCGCACGAAGGTGCGTGCGAAGAAGCTGAACGAGGCGCTGCAGGATCTGGACATCGAGTCCGATGAGCTGCACGGCGACTTGACGCAAGCTAAGCGCGAGCAAGTGATGAAGCGTTTCAGAGACGCACGTCTACAGGTGCTTGTCGCTACGGACGTAGCGGCGCGCGGACTTGATGTTGACGGCGTTACGCATGTATACAATTACGATGTCCCGCAAGATGGCGAGCTGTATATCCATCGGATCGGCAGAACCGGACGCGCGGGTCATAACGGTATGGCGATTACTCTTGCTACTCCTTACGACAAAAACAATCTATTGCTTATCGAGCAAAGCATTAATGCGAAGCTTGAGCGCCGTAAGATCGATAACGAAGGCGTCTTGTCAGCATCTAACGAGCAAGGCAGCGAGCGCGGGGCTGGACGCGGCAGAACTGGCAAGCCAGTTAGCGCCGGCGGCAGTGACCGGTCACGCGATGCTAAAGGCAAAGGCCGTGGACGACAACGGAGCGAAGGTTCAAGCAGCTTTAAGTCTGCTGGCCGAAGCGGCGGTCGCGAGCAGAAGAATGAAGGCAGACGCGGCGGCAGAAGCACTGAACGGAGCGCAAGCGCAAACACGGAGAAGCCAGGCTGGGACGTTCCCCGCGCCGCTGGACGCGGTGCGGAACGCTTCGCGGAACGTGATTCTTCAGCACCTCGCGGCGCTGACCGCGGACGTGGAAGCCGTGCTGGAAACGACGGTGTGTCTGCCGGTAAGCGCGGCGGTCGCGCCAGCGGTGGCGGAAGCCTGGAGCGCGTAAGAGACGGTGCTCACGTAGCGGGACGCGAGATGGATGCGGTCAACAATCCATGGACGGCGCTGCGAGGAGAATCGAAACCAAGCGGCCAAGGCGGTCGCGGCAGCGCTAACCGCAGCCGTGGCGCAGCACGCGGCAACATGTCGGGCGGCTCAGGCAGCAAGTCCGGACAGCCTAGAGGCGGCAAGTCCTCCGGCGGCGGCAGATCCTCTGGCAGACCGGGCGGACCTGGCGGTCGCGGCAGATAATAAACAAGGGTAAGAGGCAAGCACTGAGCAGAGCTATCTGCTTCGTGCTTGCCTCTATTTTATATGTGCCGCCGTCCTCTGCTGCCCGTACTTCATCTAAGATACATATTTCCGCAGTGCAGCAGCAACGCCGTCCTCATGGTTAGATAGCGTGACTGCGCCCGCTGACTGCTTAACAAGCTCTGGTGAGTTGTCCATCGCAATGCCTAACCCCGCGAACTCAAGCATCGAAATATCGTTATAATAATTGCCGATAGCCAATATCCGTTCCCGATCGATCCCCCGGCTTAGAGCCAACTGCCTAAGCGCTTTCCCTTTGTTCGCATCCGCATGCTGCACATCGATGAAGAAATCCCCGCTCCGGATCGATTGAAGCTGTCTTGGCCATTGCTCCCAATCGGATTGTACGACATCCATCTGCTCTTTGCTTGCGAATATCGTGAATTTCAATAGCYCTGACGGCAATCCAGCTGCAAAGTCAAATACAGAAGGTTTCGCGTGGAAGCGCGCATACATCACTTCCGCTTCAGGCGTCATTCGCTCGACCATCATGTCAAACGCAGTATTTAAATCAAAATGAACGCCGTTCTCTTTGCAATAAGCGATATAGGGGGCAAGGTATTCCGGGATAATCTCGTATTGATGAACAAYCGCCAGGTCATACGAGCTTACTGTCGCGGCGCCGTTATGCGAGATGAGTGTTCCTGCAAGCTCCAACTGCTCCATGATCGGCAAAACGCCAGACGGTCCGCGTCCCGAACATAATACGATCTGAGCGCCTTTGGCAGCCGCCTCCTGAACTGCTTCCCGCACTTCATCGGTTAAAACATGGTCGTCGGTTAGCAAGGTTCCGTCTACATCCAGTGCAATTAAGTCGTAATTCAAAGCCATCTCTATCTCTCCCATCCTGTTGTAGCGGTACTACCCACTTTGTCTCTATCTCTATGAGTTATTTGCAAACCATTACGTTCGTTTGTATGTGCGCAAGAGCTCTACTTCCTCTTCCAATAGTTCGCGATATTCACCTTCCGGCAAATGATTGTCCAACTGAAGCGGTCCCATTGACACTCTCTTCAAAAATATCACTTGTTTCCCGACCGACTCGAACATACGCTTTACCTGATGGAACTTGCCCTCTTTAATGGTGAGGGTGATTATTGAGATCACATCTTCGCCGCGCTGCTCCTTGCTATCGATACTAAGCTCGGCAGGCATCGTCACATAACCGTCGTCGAGCGTTACTCCAGAGGCGAATTGCTGCCGATCCTGTTCATCGACGTCTCCTAGAACATGCGCTACGTAGGTTTTGTCCACATGCTTGCGCGGCGACAGCAGCTCGTGCGCGAGTTGACCGTCATTCGTAAGCAGCAGCAGCCCTACCGTATCCTTATCGAGCCTTCCCACTGGAAAAGGCGACAGTACACGATCCTCAGGCGCCAGCAGATCGATGACCGTTCGCTCCCTGCCGTCCTCTGTTGCGGAAATAACGCCGGGGGGCTTATTCAGCATGAGATAGACGACCTCCTTATAGGCGACGATCTCACCCTCGAAAGAAACCTTATGCACATCCGGATCGACAATGAGGCCGCTATCCTTCACCGGCTTGCCGTCTACTGCCACTTTCCCTTGCTTGACCGCCTTCTTAATCTCGCTTCGCGTACCGATTCCCATATGAGACAGCAGCTTATCGATTCTGATTCGCTTCGCCATTTTATATCCATCTCCATCCTGCTGGAAGCTCATTTTTAATCATGCCGCCCGCATACTTCGCCCAGCCGAGCGGATAACCGTCTGTGCATACGAGCACATACCCTTTCGCGATAACATCGCTTTGTCTAACAATATCCCCATCCTCCGCAAACAACGTCTCCCCGCGCAAATACCGCTGCGTCTGCGGATCATCCGATCGGAAGCTAATCGCTCTTACGGCTTCTTGCGCCGCCAAGCCCATTGCTAACGGCTGTGAGGGAACAAACTTGCCTCGGTCAGCCTCGCCGACGAACCAGCCTGCCCTAACGACTTTGAGCCCATTAAGCGACGGTACACCCTCAGGCTGCAAATAAACCCTTGAACCGTAGGCGATTGGTTTGCCTTCCCATGCTTCCGCACCGTTTACGAATTGACTTGCATATGCCTTCCACAAGCTGATCGGATCTTGATCGTCCTGTACRTCCTTCCTTCCGCCGGCAGCACGTCCGCGATCTGCGGCTGCTTTGGCGCCGCGCTTGTCCCTTTGCTGGGAATGACGTCCGGAATCACGTCCTCCGCGAGTATCGGCTGCTCTCAGCAGCTTATCCTTCGCATGCCGGGAAGGAGGAAGAGGAGCTTCTGCGGATGCCAAAGCACGTTCCTCAGGAACAACAATCGTCTCGCTGCCCATTACTACAGGCACCGCTTCACGTCTCCTTAATACAGCCGCGTAATGGCCCTCTCCTTCGATCCGATGAGGCCAGAGCCGAACAGTGCCCTCTATGCTGCGCAATCGCTTCTCGTCAAGCTCAGCGGCGGCTGACGATGCCGCCGCAAGGTCTGCTCTTCCTTCCGCCCAGCCATAACGATGCGCTACCGGAACAACTTCAAAGTCGCTATGATTAGCCAGCAATTCAGCGATCTGCCATTCATCTTCTTCAGGCGAGAAGGTACATGTCGAATAGACGAGTATTCCTCCTGGGGCAAGCATCCCAGCAGCATGGCGCAATATATCCCGCTGCATCGCCGCGCATCGCTCGACGGAATGCTTCTCCCAATCGGCAATCATCGATTCGTCCTTGCGGAACATCCCTTCACCCGAGCATGGCGCATCAATAAGGATACGATCGAACCATTCCGCGAAAACCGGAGCAAGAGCTGCCGGCTCTTCGTTCAGAATAACGGCATTGCGAACGCCTACCCGTTCGATATTTTTGGTCAGCGCTTTCGTCCGCTCCTGCGCATTGTCGTTCGTAACGAGTACGCCTTTACCTTGAAGCTTGGCCGCAATTTGCGTGGACTTGCCTCCTGGCGCAGCGCATAGATCAAGCACTTTATGACCCGGCTTCACATCAAGCAGTTCCACCGGCGCCATCGCGCTGGGCTCTTGGATATAATACAGCCCTGCATAATAATGCGGGTGCTTGCCCGGCCTGTCTTCCTCGGCGTAATATAGTCCATCCTGGGTCCATGGAATTGGACGGACGCGATCGCCCATCGGGGACAGCTTCTTCCAGTCGCCGATTGTCAGCTTCAATGCATTTATTCTAAGCCCGTATACACGCGGCGCAGCATAAGATGCCATAAAATTGTCATATTCGCTGCCAAGCAGCTTTTCCATCTTTTGCGTGAATTTTGTAGGCAAATGGCCGATCATACGGTCTCCTCCTGCTAATTGTCTAGGTTGCGGTCTGATGTACAAACGCAATCGGCTATGTTGTATAATAGAATATAATGTGGACAAGACCTGCAAGAGCATAATTGCTTGTCCGTTCAATAAAGAGTTGGAGGCTGAATACTTTCATGAAAAAGAAAAAAAAGTTCAAAATGTTTTATGTCTACATCGGTATCATAGTCGTCTTGTTCGGCGCAATCATTTATCTTAATAATAACGAGACAATTAACGCTTTGTACGACAAGCCTGCCTCCAAKCTGAATCCGGCTACGCGTGAACTGCTTGACGACCCTAACTATCAGAATATCATATTGCCGGCTGAATTGGATAAGAAGATCGCCGATAAGGAAGATTTCTTCGTCTATCTGTTCGCTTCCGACTGCGGTTTTTGCCGCCAAACGACACCTGAGCTTATGCCGCTGGTCAAGGAGCTTGGAATCGACCTTCCGCAGTTCAACCTGCGTGAATTCGATTCATACTTCAAGAGCTTGAAGGTTGAATACACGCCTACGCTCGCTTATTTCAAAGACGGCGTTGAAGTCGAGCGCATGGAAGGCGGCATTGCCGCCGAAGGAACAACTCAAGGCTATACGTTGGACGATTTCAAACAATTTTTCAATAAGTATTCGGGAGAAGCTGCCCAATGATAGAGCATGATCAAACGCCTGCAGTTGGTGTTCATGCTCCCAAGACAAGCGGAAGGGGCAGCAGCGCCCGGGGCATTATGTACGGAATGCTGCTCGCCTTCGCCTTCATTACGCTGCTTACGGCATGCGGCTTATCCGATGACGACAAGCAGAAGGGCGCCGAGCATCAGCACGGTTCGGAAACGTGGCAGACAACGGCCTCTCCTGACGTTCTTCCCGATTTCCTATCCAATCATACCGAGCATACGAGCGATCTCTATCGTGCTGTTCATCAGCATGCGGACATTATGGCCCAAATGAATTGCTACTGCGGCTGTATGGACGGTTTGGCCGTAGAGACGCCTCATGACTCCTTGCTTCGCTGTTACTTGGCAGAGCATCCTGCCGGCGAAGACGGCGTCACATGGACCGATCACAGCACGAGCTGCGGGATATGCAAGAAGGAGATGGAGATGGTCATCGACTTGACTAAGCAGGGTAAGACACCAGACGAAGTCCATGCCGCAATTGACGAGGCGTTCAAACCGAATAAAGCCAGCTAATAACAAAGAATCAACAAAACCTCCAGCCGCACATTGCGCTGGAGGTTTTGTTTTATGATGTGGCGCAATTAGGATTGGCTTGCCTTCTTCGCTTTGCTGATTGCAAGCTGTATATCGGACGATAACTGACTGAGACCTTGATAATCTTCTTTCTCGAACAGCTCGTTGAACTTCATCTGGTATTGAGCCGCTTCGCGCACGCGATGGAAGTAATATAAATCTTGGATGCCCTTCAGCACCTTCGATACGACATTCGACTGCTCCTCGAATTCCGTCTGAGCATCGAGAATTTCTTTCCGAATGCTCGTCATCTCGTTATCAAGCAGGAATGCCGCCTCTGACGCTTTCTTCAAACGCGCGCGCACATCTTCGGGCAAGCTTTCCTTAAATTTATAATTAAGCGAATGCTCGATCGTCGCCCAAAAATTCATGGCCAACGTCYGTATCTGAATTTCTGCGAGCACTTTCGTATACCCGAGCGCCGTCTGAACCGGATACTCCACGATCATATGGTAGCTGCGATAACCGCTGTCCTTGAAGTTTGTAATATAGTCCTTCTCGTAAACGAGCGTCAAGTCCTTCCGGCTGCGAATTAAGCTTGCCACGCGGATAATATCGTCTACGAACTGACACATAATTCGTATTCCCGCTATATCCTCAATTCCCGTATCCAGCTTATCTGCCGGAACGTTAAGCCGCTTCGCCTTCTCGAGAATGCTGGATATCCGTTTCACTCGGCCGGTGACAAACTCTATTGGCGCATACGCCTCTCGAATCTTTAATTCAACTCGCATCGTCTTAAACTTCACTTTCAGTTCTTCGACCGCTTGTTCATAAGGCTGTAAAAAAAGACTCCAATCTCTACCGTCCATCCGGCCGCCTCCTGTTCCTAACGATGATCTGCGCCAATTGCTTCGGCAATATTCCGATAGCCATCCTTGCGCAAGCATTCCTTCAGTCCGTTCGTTAATTCGCGAAGCAATCCTGGCCCTTTATAGATGAGCGCGGTGTATATTTCAACCAGCGACGCTCCTGCGCGGATTTTATCGTATGCATCTTGAGCTGTAAAAATGCCGCCTGAGCCAATAATAGGCAATTGTCCGCCAGTCTGGCGGTAAACAGCGCGGATTACCTCAGTCGAACGGTCGCGAAGCGGCTTGCCGCTAAGCCCGCCAGACTCGCCGGCATTGTGATGGCGAAGCCCTTCGCGCGATAATGTCGTATTGGTCGCAATAATACCGGATACGCCGCTCTCCACAATGGTATTGACCGTATGCTCAAGCTCGTCGCCCGTCATGTCGGGAGCAATCTTGACGAGAATCGGCTTTGTCTTCTGTCCCGACTTCGCTCCTTGACGGCTCATCTCCTCCATAACGGCGGCAAGCAGCTTGCGCAGCTCGTCGCCATGCTGCAGATCGCGCAACCCTTGCGTATTCGGAGAGCTAATGTTAACGACGAAGAAATCACCGTAGTTATATAACGTACGAATGCAAGCCTCGTAGTCTTCATGAGCCTGCTCATTAGGCGTTACTTTATTTTTGCCGATGTTGACCGCGATCGGGATTCGGTTGATTTTGCGACGCGCCAGGCGGCCTGCCATCGCTTCCGTCCCTTCATTGTTGAAGCCCATTCGATTAATAAGCGCTTCATCCGGCGGAAGACGGAACAACCTCGGTAGCTCATTGCCAGCTTGTCCCTTCGGCGTAACTGTGCCTACCTCGGCGAAGCCGAAGCCGATGCTGGAGAAGCCGTCAGCCGCCTTGCCGTTCTTATCAAGTCCAGCCGCAAGACCGACTGGATGGGGAAAATGAAGTCCGAACAGGTCCATCTTCAGCTCCGGCGAAGGGGCAACTCCGTACATCGCGTGCATCATACCTGTCATGCCGGGAATACGCCCGCCTGTTGCTAACCCGTCAATGACGAGATGATGCGCCTTTTCTGGATCCATTTTGAAAAAAATCGGTTTGAGTATAGAAGAATAAAGCAACTTACCACTCCGTTCCAAGATGTATGTTCTACGGAACAGTTTATCTTTTTTGCGACAAAAAGAAAAGAGCTGCAACCATTTGAAAACGCTAGCATGGTTGCGGCTTTGGAAGAAAACGATTACAATGAAAACAGCTATTTTCATTAAGAGATAGAAAGGTTGATTGTCGATGAGCACAACCAAAAGAAAACCGCCCGTTATGAAAACAAAGCCGAAGGAAGAAGTAAACAAGAAAGCTCTGATCTGGATCGGCTCCATCGCTGCTGTAGTTGTAATCGCGGTCGCCGTTCTTCTTATCGTATCCTAGTATTGCGCTTGCTAGCCTAGTTCAACCATTCATACACTTTGACGGGATTGGTTTCATCCTGCTTCGGTTCCAGCTTGAATCTAACGGCTGCTGGCTTCGAATCAGATGGAAGCGTCCCGTTTTTCACTTTCACAGGCGTTCCAAGCGGCACAAGATCGTACAGCTCCTCAACATCGGCTTTGCCCATGCGGATGCATCCTAGCGATTCGTCCTTGCCGATGCTGTCCGGCTCATCCGTTCCGTGAATCGCGTAAAGCGTATTCGACAAGGTCATGCCTCTGCTGCCGAACGTTCCGTTATCGCTCCCGTTCGGATTTTTCACCTTCTCGCTTATGTAGAAGTTGCCTTCCGGCGTGCGATCCGCTCCTAAGCCAACCTTATAGCTGCGAACGATGATATTCCCCTGTACGACAGCCAACCGGTGGGTAGACTTATCGACTACAATCTCCAGCGGCTTGCTCCAATTCGGCTCCAAATAGCCATTCGACCCGACAGATGAGGCCGTCCGAATCTCGTTGCCGTTGCCATTCGAACCTCTCGATGCTTCCGTTCCCTTCTCGCCGCTCTGACCAGACTGGTCCTTCGTTTTCAAACGCTCAAGCACTTCGCGGAATACTTCTCTCATGCCTTCCTTCTYGCCTGCAAGCACATTGTTCGGATAAGGCCTTACGAGATCCTCCAGCTTGTCCGGCCAATTTCCATACAGCTTCTTATATTGCGTGACCGCGCTGCCAACCGTCCAATGAAGCTCCTGCTTCGTCTGCCAATCGCGGTACTCTATATAGATGCCGGACGACTCCGCAGGAATGCAGTTGCATGTATTGGAGTCGAACATCGTCGCACCCAACTCATTGCCGTCAGACGTTCGCACGCCGCGGCTTCCTTCCGCACTCGTATCGTCCTCTTCATCAGACTGCTTCACTTCTACCGCCATCACAATCGTAGCGCGTCCCGTCCATTTACGCCAGCCTTTGTCCTCTTCCAGCTTGGCCGCGATCGTCTTAAGAGGTGCCGATTGGCCAGCATTCATCAGCCCTTCCCAAGCATAACCTACCGGACGAAGCTCCTTCTGAGGAACTAAGATGACGCCGACCTTGGAAACCGTCTGCTGCGAGCCAATAATCGGCGATACAGCCTCTTCATGATTCAACTCCCGGCCGGCGGGCAAGCTTAAGACAACCCCCATAAGCACAATAGCAACGAGGGCTAAACGCCTGGCAGTCCGTTTTTTCTTCTGTTTTTGACTCCATTCCTTCAAGAATTGCAACTGATGCTCGGCTAGCGGATGACTCTCACGCTCGAATGCATCATATATTTCGCCTGCCTGTATAAAACAATAGTTTGCTTTTCCTTCCTTGCCAGCGAGCAAATATTGCTTGCCGAGCAAGTACCAGCCCATTTGGTTGTCGGGATGCTGCTTCACAAATTGCTTCAAATAGAATATGTCCTCCGGCGATTCCATCCCTAATCCCTCCATTAACATGTATATACCCTATATCGGCTAATTGCTGCGTTCGTTGCAATCTATGAAGGAACAATAGAGTATTTTATGTCTAAAAGAGTTTAAAGGGTTATGCCCAGGAGGCTCATATGACGAAATTCATTGCTCAGTTTCGTTTATTTACATTGAATCGCAATACCGTTTTCAGCTTGTCTGCTTCCGTCTTACGAGGGTCAGATATATAAATTTCACGATGAATAAGCGCAGAACGTTCGTATCCATGCTCGTTACAGTAAGCTTCCATCTTGGCGAAGCTGGCCGGTTCATCCGCATAACGTCCAATGTGCATCATTTGGCAGCTTAGCCCGTCCGTCATCTCCCCGTACACAACGTCATTAAGTACAGGCATCGGCTTCTTCTTGTTAGTCTGATCTACCAGCTTATTGAACAGCTCCTCTGTCAGAAAGTCGGGCTGCCTTATCATTATCGTATATTTTAAATTATCAAGGTCCGTTGCGGGTTTAGACGTATCGATCAAGTCCCATATGCCCTCAAGAGGAAAAACGGTGTATTCATAGTACCCCGGAGGTACTTCAACGCTCTTATATGACATCTTAACCGCGTAGCTTAATCGATACAGCGCTTCGACCTTTTTGACATATTCCTCACCGTTCGGATTGCCTTCACCGCTAATCATCATATACGGCATCGCGTCCACATCAATAATAACGGGCTCCACAGGGGGGAGATAAATCTTTTTATAGTCTTTTTTGTAGTCTATTTTTTTGTTCATAGCCAATTCTCTCCTCAGTATGTTTGTGTTTGATACTCCAACCATACACGAACAACTATGACAACAGTATGTCATGATTTGCCTGGCAAAAAAAAGCTCCCCACCGTCCATAAGGACGATAGAGAGCTTCTGTCTAGATGTATGAGATGATTGTATTAGTAGTTAAACGGCTCATCTGCAATCTTGATGGAATCAGTAGGGCAGCCGTCAGCTGCGTCTTGCAGATCGTCGTAAAGATCTTCTGGAATTTCAGTATTGCCTTTGTTTCCGTCTGCTTTATAAATAACTTCAGCTAAGCCTTCATCGTCGTAATCATAAATGTCAGGAGCAGTTGCTCCGCAAGCTCCACAAGCGATGCAAGTGTCTTTCTCTACCCAAGTAAATTTACCCATGGAAAATTCCCTCCTATAAATGTACGGTATAATCTCTAGTATACATGCCGTAAACCCTCACTCATCAATATATAACAAACCATCGTCCCTTTGCAAGGATGTCCCGCGAATTCGTTTATTCCTAATTAAGGCTGACGGATCATCCCCCAGCATGCCTGCCGTCAACACGGCATCCTCGCCGAACTTATCCCGGAGCCGATCCATCGCTTTCGTCAGCGCTTCCTTCTTGGGCTGCTCCTCATAGCTGAACAGATCAAGCTGCATCGCCGTCTCATCGACTAACGACAGATTCTGTAGCGCAACACCAAGCAAGCGTACCGGTTCCCCATGACTCCAATGAAGGTCGAATAACCGGCAAGCCTCACGATAGACAATGTCCGTTGTGTCCGTCGGAACGGCTAGCGTATGCGATCGATTGATCGTCGTCATATCCTGTCTGCGAACGGTAATCTGAACGGTTAGAGCGACTAGCTTCTGGCGGCGCAAGCGGCGGCACGTCTGATCGGATAGGTTAAGCAGCACGCGATGAGCATCCTCTTTGGCTACGATGTCGCTGGGCAGCGTGGTCGTATGGCCAATCGATTTGTTAAGCTCTCGATTCCCATTCACGGCTGAATGATCAATTCCGTGCGCAGCCGTCTTCATCCAGGAACCCATTACGCCAAATTGCTTGATGAGCAACTGCTCGTCAGTGTGAGCCAATTGTCCAATCGTGCGAATATTCATCTTCGTCAGCTTCTYCGCTGTTTTCCTGCCGATACCGAACAGCGTATCGCATGGCTTATCCCATAACAATTGCGGGACGTCTCTAATGCGAAGGACCGTTAAACCGTTTGGCTTCTTCATATCGGATGCCATCTTGGCAAGCAGCTTGTTGGGTGCCAGTCCAATAGAGCATGGCAGCGACCATTCCGTCTGTATGCGCTTCTGCAGCGAATCGGCAATCTCGAGCGGCGTTCCGAACAACTTGGATCCCGTTATATCCATATAACATTCGTCAATCGATACGGACTCCACAAGCGGCGTGTACTGCCTTGCAATCGCCATAAAACCTCTGGAGTATTTGCGGTACAGGTCAAAGTCGGGTCGGATAAGGATTAGCGATGGACATAACTTCATCGCTTGCCTGACCGTCATCCCCGTCTTCACGCCCATACGTCTTGCCTCATAGGAGCAAGTAACGACAATGCCTTTGCGAAGCTCGACACTGCCGGCTACAGCAGTTGGCTTATCCTTATAATTCTCAGGTTGCTCCGCTTCATGCACAGAGCAATAGAAGGCATTCATATCCAAATGAATAATTACGCGTCCCTTGGCGGGATAGTGCTCATTCGTATCGGACACTGGCATGATCGGATTCACCTCCATAATTACAAAACATATGTTCCCAAACTTTCGAATATCCTTAATATACGATTGGTACATATTCTAGTCAACTGAAGCGAAGTGGATATTGCTGTCCATTTGGCGGCGAACAAGAAAAAAACGTTTCCTCCTCTCTACAATCAACTGAACAAGTGTTATAATAGTACATTATGATTTGAAAAGGCTATCAGTGAAGGAGGCGTCCCGATAATGACAACAATCATCTCAATCTTTGATACGACGCTGCGCGATGGAACGCAAGGCGAAGGGATCAGCCTGTCGGCGGATGATAAATTGAAAATTGCTCAGAAGCTTGACGCACTGGGTGTTCATTATATTGAAGGCGGCAATCCAGGAAGCAACAGCAAGGATATTGAATTTTTTCAACGTGTCAAATCTTTGAATTTGCGAGCAAAAATAACGGCTTTCGGCAGTACGCGCCGCAAGAACAGCTTAGCGGAGCAAGACGCCAGCCTGCTGCGGATCGTAGAATCAGGCGTACCGGCGGCGACGCTCGTCGGCAAAGCATGGGACTTCCACGTTCATACTGCGCTGCAGACGACGCTGGAAGAAAATTTGGCGATGATCTACGACTCGTTCGCTTTCCTGAAGCGCAGCGGTGTCGAAGCGATGTACGACGCCGAGCACTTCTTCGACGGTTACAAGCATAACCCGGAATATGCGCTTGCTGCCTTGAAGAAAGCACAAGACGCCGGAGCTGACTGGCTCGTACTATGCKATACGAACGGCGGCACGCTGCCAGGTGAAATTACGGAAATCGTATCTCGCGTCCGTCAGGAGCTTAGCGCCGAGATCGGTATTCACACGCATAACGATTGCGAGCTGGCTGTTGCGAACACATTGGCTGCCGTTCAAGCGGGCGCCAGACAGGTGCAAGGAACCATCAACGGCTATGGCGAGCGTTGCGGCAACGCTAACTTGTGCTCCATCATTCCGAATTTGCAGCTTAAGCTCGGATACGACTGCTTGCCGGAAGACAAGCTCCGGACGCTTACGAATACGGCGCGTTATGTCAGCGAGATTGCCAATGTGCATATGCCTGTCGGCCAAGCTTATGTCGGCAATGCGGCATTCGCCCACAAAGGCGGCATTCACGTATCCGCTATTATGAAGGATTCCAAAACCTATGAGCATATTCAGCCGGAGCTTGTAGGCAATAAGCAGCGTATTCTCGTCTCCGAGCTTGCCGGTCAAAGCAATATTATCTCGAAAGCTCAGGAGCTTGGCCTGGACGTCAACGCCAACAACGAGAAGACGAAGCAAATTATGGATCAAATCAAAGAGCTGGAGCATCAGGGCTATCAGTTCGAGGGCGCGGACGCCTCGCTTGAACTTCTGCTGCGTGATGCATTTGGCGGCGAATCGAAGGAATTGTTCAAGATTGAATCGTTCAAAATGCTCGTAGAGAAAACGAACGGTCAAATGCTGTCGGAAGCGATTGTCAAAATCAACGTGGACGGCGAGCAGGTGTACACCGCCGCGGAAGGCAACGGTCCGGTCAATGCGCTTGATAACGCGCTTCGTAAGGCGCTTGTGCAATTTTATCCGAAGATCGAACAAATTCACCTGTCCGACTATAAAGTGCGTGTCATCGACGAGAAGGACGCGACAGCAGCAAAGGTACGCGTACTAATCGAGTCAACCGGCCTCGACAATACGTGGAGCACGGTCGGCGTCTCCAACAATGTCATCGAGGCAAGCTGGGAAGCGCTAGTCGACAGCATTCGCTATGCGCTACTCGGCATGGTGAAGGTTGAATCGCCTTCTCATGAGCATACGGACAGAATCGGTCTCGTGAACCACTAATTGACTTAAATTTTAATGAGACTGCCCTAGACCAAAGCTTTTGGAGGGCAGTTTTTTTCTTCCTTCTGACTTCCATTCGTATGGTAAGGGTCTCAGATAGCGCTTACAGTCCGCAACGAAAGAAGAGGCGATCGAACATCATACATGATGATGTCCAATCGCCTCTTCTTCTTCCTATCCCTTCCTATGTCCACTTCTCAATCAAACGTTCCCATTCTGCGAATGTAATGACGCCATTAATTCGTTCACGGATGACGCCATTGCTGTCGATGAGGAAGGTTGTCGGGAACGTATCCACTTTGTATTTCTTCGTTACATCCCCTTCTCTGTCCATCAGAATCGGAAATGTGAATTCATGATCGGCGACAAACTCGCGCGCTGCCCGCTCCTTATCAWATTTCGTCGCATTGACGCCRTATAACGTGATAGCATCGCCGTATGTCTCATGCAGCTTCTGCAGATCAGGCGCTTCAAGTTCGCAAGGACCGCACCAAGAAGCCCAGAAGTTAACGAATGTCAGCTTTTCGCGCTTGCCTCCGACAGCATAGGATTGTTCATCGAGCGCCGGCAGCTCGAAGGAAGCAGCCTCGAATCCCGCTTTCGGCTTAAAGCCTTCCGCGGAAGCCGCAAGCGATACTTGCTCGTTTCCTCGATTTATATATTGATATACCGCTAATCCCGCAAAAACAAAAGCGATCGTAAACAAAGCAATCACGCGTTTCATGCTGCACGCCCTTCTTTCTTAAAAATGGTTTCTAACCAACCTATACAAACTGCCTACATCGTAACATGCACCGCATGGAAGCTCAAGACGAAGGGCATATTAGCCATAAATACGTCACGAATTAGAAATGGAGATACGCTAATGGCCCAATCGAAGTCCAAGTGGATTCAGTTCTCCGCATTCGCAACCGTTCCTCTTGTGCTCGTGCTGGGCAACTCTATGCTCGTCCCCGTGCTGCCCGATATGGCTAAGCATATGAAGCTCTCCGAGCTGCAATCCAGCCTCGTTATAACGTTATTCTCGGTTAGTGCCGGTCTGTTCATACCTTTCATCGGGTATTTATCCGATCGTATCCGCCGTAAAACCGTTATAGTGCCCGCACTGGCCCTATACGGCGCTGCAGGGATCATGGCTGGCATGGCAGCCGTATGGAACTCCTACCCCCTTCTCATTGCCATGCGAAGCGTACAAGGACTTGCAGCGGCCGGCACGGCGCCGATTGCAATGGCACTCGTTGGCGACATGTACAAGGATGGAGAAGAAAGCGAAGCGCTGGGCTTAATTGAAGCATCGAACGGCGCGGGCAAAGTCATCAGTCCGATTATCGGATCTCTGCTCGGACTGTGGTCTTGGTATGCGCCTTTTTTTGCTTTTCCTTTTTTCTGCGCAGGTTCGCTTATTGCTGTCATTTTTCTTATCAAAGAACCTAAACAAAAGGAGAAGCCATTGCCATTCAAGAAATATATCGTCGAAATTAAAGCTATCTATGCTAAAAACCTAGCCTGGCTGCTTACAGCCTACGCCTCAGGGGCGTTAGGCCTGTTCATCCTATTCGGCGTGCTGTTCTACTTATCCGATATGGTCGAGAAGCCGCCCTATTCAATTGACGGAGTTGCCAAAGGGGGCTTGCTTGCCATCCCTCTGCTGGGACTCGTCTTGACTGCCTATACGACTGGTCGAATCATCAAAAAGAAGCAAACGCTCATGCGCAAGCTTATGATTGCCGGTTTGAGCGTAATTGTTTTATCCTTGGGAGCTGCGGCTATATGGCACCGAAGTCTAATTGCATTAATCGCATTTGTAACGATCAGCAGTATTGGAACGGGTCTGCTGCTTCCTTGCTTAAATACGATGATAACCGGCTGTGCCGAAAGAGCTTATCGAGGGACGGTCACATCGTTCTACAGCAGCCTGCGCTTTCTTGGCGTAGCTGCCGGTCCTCCCTTGTTCAGCTATATTGCCGATAAGTCAGTAACGATGCTATTCATTATTCTTGTCCTATTAGCCGCTGCTTCCTTATGGCTCGTCTTTCGCTTCATCCATCCGAAGGAGCAAGCAGCAAACAGCGGCTAATTATTAGCCGCTGGTCCATCCTTGAGATGTTATAATGAATGTAAGACTTACGCTGAGAAGGAGGTTTCGTAAATGGAACAATTGCATTCGATACCGCATCATGAGGTTGGACGAATCACTAAGCAGGCCTATGATCAATTGCTTAGCATTTGCATAAGCAGGCTGCCTGAGGAAGCTTGCGGGATTGTTGCCAGCGGAATAGCCGTTCATGGCGGTGAACAAGCTCCTATAGATACCGTTATCCCTATTCGCAACATACATAACGATCCGCGTAAAGCGTTCACATTCGATCCTGCTGAATGGACGGCTGCTTATTATACCATGCAAACAAACCGACAATCGCTTGT
This sequence comes from Paenibacillus sp. 2TAB19, assembly GCF_052115185.1. Lineage (NCBI taxonomy): Bacteria > Bacillati > Bacillota > Bacilli > Caryophanales > Paenibacillaceae > Paenibacillus > Paenibacillus sp. 2TAB19. The sequence goes on from NZ_JBFRGE010000052.1 coordinate 41,907, forward strand.
CGGCTTGTTCCACTCCCATCCTACTACCGAGGCTATCCCATCAAGCCTGGATCAAGCCGGCTTCTGGCCCGCCTCATCTGTTTCTTATTGGATCATATCGCTTGCCGACCGCAGTGCACCGTACATTCAACCTTATCGCCGAACGAATGCCCGGTTCGAGCCGCTCGAGCTAGTGTTTGCTTAAATAAGCGTACAAATCGCCAAGCGTCGTAATATTCCGTTCTAGTACACGGGTCAAATAGTTCTGCCATAGCTTCGCTGTCATTAACGAATCCTGCAGCGCGTGATGACGGTCTACGATCTCGATGTTGCAGCTTTCCAGCAGATCATCAAGGGCGTAGCTGTCACGTTTCGGTTCAAGCCACTTGGCAACCATCATCGTATCCAGCACACGATGATTCAAATTCACCTTCGACGTACGCCATAATGCTGCATTTAAAAACTGTTTGTCATGCCCTGCCGCATGAGCGACAAGCAGCCTTTTGCCAACGAACTCCATGAAATCATGGAGCACCTGCATCAGATCAGGGGCATCCTGCGCCATCTCATTCGTAATGCCGGTCAGCTCGATTATCGATTTCGGTATCTTTCGCTTCGGATTAACGAGACTGTAAAACGTATTCGACTCATGCACTTCAACCCCTTGCATGAGCACCGCACCAAACGATATAATCTCATCGCCATTGTTCGGATAGAAGCCTGTCGTCTCCAAGTCGAATATAACGACCTCCAGCTCCCGAAGAGGAGTGTCCAGCATCGACTGCTTGCGCTGCTCCTTATTCACCGATCGAATAAACGCCATTTGCTGTGCATTCTGAGAGCCTAACATAGAAGCGATGGCAGGCGTAAATCCTCCCATTTTGTATAGGTTCCACATGCGACCGACGCCTTTTTGTTCCTTCATAACATCTCCACCGCCCTACGTTAGCCTTCCCATTGTCTGCTTCATCACCAAACGCTGCAGCTTCTTGCCTAGTCGCAGACTGCTCTTCAGCTCATCCGTCATTTCCCTCGTCAGTTTCCTGCTCGAAATCTTGCCATTGTTGGCATAATACCCGTCTTCCATCTGTTCTGTCGTCATGAGCCTCAGGCGCAGGAAGAAACGAAACGCCTGCTCATATTGACGAGCATCCGATTCCTGCAGTAAGCCAGTCTGCGCAAGCCTCTTAATGCGCTCGAGCGTTGCCGTCTCCCTAATCCCTCGATGAATGGACATCAGCCTAATGGAATTGACCATCGGTATGTAGGCGCCGTATTTGATATCGAGGCTGCCCGCATCTTCCCCGTAACGTTCCTTAAGCAGATGACCGAATACACCGAGAAGCACTTTGTGCCGCATCGTATTCTCAAGCATACGCCTAACGATGATCGGATGATTAAGCATATCGGTAAAAAAACAATCCTTGAGCGAATCCACTAAGTCTTGATTGCCATAAACGCCCCGACCGTCCGCAATGATGAGCAAATAACGAACCGATTCCCAAGCTGGCTCCTCGAACCAATGATCGAGCTTCGCCCGCCATTCGGATAACGAGAGACACCATTCCGAATTACTGCTAAGCACATTGCCTTCGCATGGCGGATAACCGCTTGTCTGAAGATAACCGACAACAATGTCAGTCAATTGCTTGAAATATTGCTTTACTTTCGCCGAATCAGACACTGGATCCTCGTAGACAACACCGCTGTCTTGATCGCTAGACAATGTCTGCTCTTTCCGACCGCCGCTGCCAAACAATAAATACGCATAAGGCACGGGAGGAGAACCCATCCCCATCCGTGCCATCTGCGTCTCTGCGAGAGCAACGGCGCGGCTAATAACCGCGTCGTGCATCTCATTCAGATATTCATTAAATTGTTCGACTGGGCGCGCCCAGAGAAGAGCCTCCATCTGCTCGTGTACATGATCCCGCAAGCTTCGCAGCTCTTCCACATGATCGGCTGAACCGATCCGTGCAAGCAGCTGCGCCCACACCGGATCAACCATCTGATGCCTCTCCCTTCGGTCAGTCCCTCATGATAGCCAATTAATGATTACCCTTGAATCGTTTTGTCAGCTTTTTTCATTTGCTCAGGGTAACCGTAAGCACCGTGCTCACTAAGGTCAAGACCGATAATTTCTTGCTCTTCTGTTACGCGGAAGCCCATGATAAGTTTCATTACGCCAAGAACAAGGAACGAAGCAGCAAGTACGAATGCGCCAACTACGACTACCGATTCGAATTGAACCCACAATTGGTGCCAGTTGCCTGTATCAATCAGACCGCCTTCACCAACGGCCACTTTCTCAGCCAATTCTTGCGTAGCGAAGATACCGTTAGCAAGCGTACCCCAGATACCAGCAGCGCCGTGAACCGAAAGAGCGTAGATTGGATCGTCAACTTTGATTTTCTCGAAAAATTTCACGCTGTAGAATACGAGTACGCCAGCTACCAAACCGATAACTACTGCCGCCCAAGGATCTACGAATGCGCAAGATGCCGTAATGGCTACTAGACCTGCAAGCGTACCGTTAAGCATTGTTGTGATGTCAGCTTTTCCGGTAACTGCCCATGAAATGAGAAGTGCTGCCACACCGCCGGCGCCAGCGCCCAGCATTGTGTTGAATGCTACGAAGCCGAAGAAGCCGTCGCCGATCGCTACTGTCGAGCCGGCATTGAAGCCGAACCAGCCCACCCAGAGAAGCAATACGGATAGTGCAGTGAATACTTGGTTATGTCCCAAAATTTCGTTCGCCGAGCCGTCTTTGTTGAACTTGCCGATACGAGGTTTAAGTAATACTGTAGCTGCGAATGCCGCTAGAGCACCCGTTAAGTGAACGACGGTCGAACCCGCGAAGTCTTGCGCGCCGTCTTTTGCAAGCCAGCCGCCGCCCCAGATCCAGTGAGCAACCGTTGGATAAATGATGGCAATGAAGAATACTGTAAATACAACATAAGATGAAAGCTTAGCGCGTTCTGCGAAGCCGCCCCATGCGATCGAAAGCGATACAGCCGCGAATGCGAGTTGGAACAAGAAGAAGATCGTGCTTGGCAATGCGTTCTCTACGCTTGCCTTCGACGGATCGAAGAAGAAGTCGCCCCATCCGAATATCGCGCTGACGCTGCTGTCTCCGCCGAATGCGAAGCCGTAACCAAACGCCCAATAAATAATTGCCGCAAGGCCTGTCGTGAAAATCGTCTTGCCGGCAACGTGACCAGCGTTTTTCATTCGAGTCGAACCCGTTTCAAGAAGGATGAAGCCGCCTTGCATCAATAATACGAGGATGAATGATAGCATAACCCATAGAGCGTTCAATCCCATGTTCAGCGTGCCGCCGGATGGGTCCTCAGCAAAAGCCATTGCCGGGAATAAAAGAGTTAAAGCACCAAAAGCTAACACCGTTTTCTTAATCAATACGACCACTCCCTTAATGTAATGTTTCCTAACATGTGAGGAAAGACTTAATGTCATTATAGTCAGAAGTACTCAATTTGACAATACGCTTTCTTCTATTTTCGAAAAAAAATCTAACGTTCGGCATAAAATCTAACACGAACGTTAAGTTTTTTTACAATTCATCTCCAAAAAGGGTTGTGAGGGCATCTCATTCTTCGCGTTTAGCCTCTATTAATAGAATAGACAGCTCTATAAGATCGTGTATCTGACATCTAGTTGTAAAGTCGCATGTCAGGTTTGACTGCGCGGATACTTCCTATTATCATATTTAATATAGATCAGAGTATTCGTCTAATGAAGGAAGGTGTTGTTATGCAAGGTGCAGCTTTATACCGGATTGGAGAATTATCCAAGCTTGCGCAAATTAGTCAGAGAACGCTTGATTATTACACTTCGATCGGCTTAATCGAGCCAGCGGAGCGTTCTGCCAAAAATTATCGACTGTATGCCCACGAGACGCTGCTCCGCTTGGAGCGTATTGAACAATTGAAAAAAGATAAATATACTT